>NZ_LBJV01000063.1:0-178252 GCF_028128855.1 Bradyrhizobium sp. CCBAU 11430 | reverse complement strand
CTGCGCGTGCTCCTGCAGCGCCGGTTCCGCTCGCTCCGCCGCCAACCTCGGCGGCCGCGCCCGCGGCTGCGGATAACGAATAGATCGGCATTCCAAATGCGGTGCTGCCCGGCTAATGCTTGGGCATGCCGCTACATCTGATCAAGCTCGCCGTCGGTTGCGACTCCGTCAAGGAATTGAAGGAGTGGATCGCCGAACGGATGCAGACCGCCAAGAAGAAGGGTCTGCCGCAACATCACATCCATATCACCCGCATGGTCCCCAAGCGCGATGCCGAGATCCTCTCGGGCGGGTCGCTCTACTGGGTGATCAAGGGCGAGATCGCCGCGCGGGAAAAGATCATCGGCATCGAGCCGTTCCGCGACAAGGACGGTATCGGCCGTTGCCGGATCGTGATGCAGCCGAAAGTGGTCTCGGTGTCGCCACGGCCGATGCGCCCATTCCAGGGCTGGCGCTATCTCGCCGACGATTCCGTGCCGCCCGATCTCGGCAAGTCCGCCGCCGGCTCGATCGCGGCGATGCCGGAGCCGATGCGGCGCGAATTGCGCGATCTCGGACTGCTCTAAACCGCGATATTGTCGATCAGCCGAGTCGTGCCGAGCTTGGCCGCGACCAGGATCCGCAACGGTCCGTCCTTGCGCGAGGCGAGGGGCGCCAGCGTCTCGGCATGGCGCGCTTCGTAATAGTCGAGCGCAAAGCCGGCCGCCTCGATCGTTGCGGCGCCACGCTTCATGGCCGACGCAACGGCTTCGCCGGCACGGATGCGGCCGGCGCTGTCCTTCATGGCACGGTAGAGGATGGGGACGGTCCGCCGCTCCTCGGGCGACAGATAGACGTTGCGCGAGGACATCGCGAGCCCGTCGCGCTCGCGCACGGTGCGGGAGCCGACGACCTTGACGCCGAGGTCGAGGTCGCGCGCCATCTGCGACACCACCCGCAACTGCTGAAAATCCTTTTCGCCGAAGATCGCGAAGTCCGGCCGGCACTGCGTGAACAGCTTGCCGACGACGGTGGCGACGCCGCCGAAGAAATGCGGGCGGAAGCGGTCCTCGAGGCCGGCGATCGCCGGTCCCTCCGGCACGATGCGGGTGGCAAAGCCGTCCGGATACATGGCATCGACGCCGGGATGCCAGACGATATCGACATCCTCGGCTGCGAGCTTGGCGATGTCGGCCTTCCAGGTGCGCGGATAGGCGCCGAAATCCTCGGTGGGGGCGAACTGGGTCGGGTTGACGAAGATCGAGACCACGACGCGGCTGGCGCGCCGCTTGGCGAGGCGGACGAGAGACACATGCCCGTCATGGAGGGCCCCCATGGTCGGGACCAGCGCGATCGTGGCCTTTCGCTTGCGGAGATTGTCGACGGCGCGGCGCAAGGTTGGGACCGTGCGGGCGATCAAAGGGCTTGCTGACATCAGGACTCGACAGGGTTGGGAATCGGCGCGGCATGACCTGGCGCCAGGGGCGACTAACCTTAACAAGCGGCGACCGTGGACGCCATGCATCCGGATGCGGCACAGCATCCCGCGCAAGGTCGCGCAGGATGTCGCGACATTGTGGGCTGGATTACAGAAAGAAAGACGGCGCCGCGATTCATGATGAAGCAGGCGCGCTGCGATTTGCATTACCTGTCACGCATTTCACTTGACCGCAGACGCGGCCAACTCGAAGATATTCATCAGGGGTGTTGAGGATCGCCATGCTTGTGCAGGCTAGCCAAGGCCAATCCGGCTCGGCGCATGTGGTCGTGCTCGGTAACGAGAAGGGCGGCTCCGGCAAGTCGACCACCGCCCTGCACATCGCGGTTGCGCTCCTGAAGGCCGGCCAGCGCGTCGCCACCATCGACCTCGACTGCCGTCAGCAGAGCTTCACGCGCTACATCGGCAACCGTGCCGCCTGGGCGCGCCGCACCAAGCTCGACCTCGAACTGCCGGTGCATCGCTGCATCAAGCTCGGCGAGACCATGCAGATCGCCGAGAACGAGAATTCCGAGTTCCAGCAGTTCATGGAGGCGGTCTCGGCGGTCGAGAGCAGCTTCGACTTCATCGTCATCGATACGCCGGGCACCGACAGTTATCTGATGCGGCTGGCGCACTCGATGGCCGACACGCTGGTCACGCCGATCAACGACAGCTTCCTCGATTTCGACGTGCTCGGCACCGTCGATCCCGCCAATTACGCGGTGACGGGCGAGAGCCACTACGCCGAGATGGTGCGCGACGTCAGGCGCAAGCGCCGCCAGCTCGACGGCTCGACCACCGACTGGATCGTCGTGCGCAACCGCCTGTCGATGCTCGGCTCGCGCAACAAGCAGCTCGTCGCCGAGGGGCTGAAGGATCTGTCGCTGCGGCTCGGCTTCCGCTACGTCGACGGCTTCGCCGAACGCGTCGTCTATCGCGAATTTTTCCCGCGCGGCCTGACCGCCCTCGACGAGATCGACGAGGCCACGCTCGGCATGCGGCCCAATCTCGGCCATCTGACCGCACGAGAGGAGGTGACGAGCCTGCTCCGGCAGCTCAAGCTGCCGCTCGACGAGCGCGGCCGCCGCCGCGCCGCCAACCGGGCCGAGTGGTTCAACCAGGTCGACAAGCCGCTCGAGGTTCACGACATCCTCGGCGCCTGAGCGGCGGTATATCGCTACTTCCGATCGATCTGAGGGGCCGGTTTCCGCGGGAACTGTGGCCGCGCTCCGCCGTTTTCACCTTACGTTGACCGTGAAATTGAACCCAAGCGAGACCGGTTGCGTCGGATGGTGACGTGCACGCTGACGTAGCTTGGCGAGGACGGGATGCCTACAAAACGTGTGCGGCGCACAATGAAAGGGCTGCCGGTTCACAATATTTGGCCTTCCTGTCACGCGCCTGTGACATATATTAGCGAATAGGCGACAAGGGGTCGAAGAGCCCCGGAAGAACACGATTTTCAACAGGGATTCAGGCCGCAAGAGCCTGAGGCTGAGGACGAAAATGAAGCGTGGAATTGCCGTTCTGGTTTCGGTCAGTGCTCTCTGCGGCATCGCCTATTTCACGGCGAGCAAGTGGGCGATCAAGCACGAGACCATTACCTTCTACGACGCCTCGCGCGACAATCGCCCGGTGCCCGTCGACATCGCGGTGCGTCGTGACAAGGAAATGCAGGCCACCGCCGGCATGATCACGCTGCCGGTCGCAGTGATCAATCACGGCAACACCGTCAAGAACACCGAGTACGGCTTCCTCGCCAACATCTTCGCTGCGCGCGGCTACATGGTCCTGAGCCCACAGCACGACTTGCCGACCGATCCTCCGATGGTGACCAAGCCCGGCGAGCTCTATGTCGGCCGCCTGCCGCAGATCCTGCGCGGTGTCGCCAACATCCATCTCGCCGTGCAGGAAATGAGGAAGCTTCAGCCGAACGCCGACTACGACAAGGTCACCATGGTCGGCCATTCCATGGGCGGCGACATCACGATGTATTTCGCCAAACAGTATCCGGATGAAGTCAAAAAGGTCGTCACGCTCGACAATTTGCGCGTGCCCTTCGTCACCGCCGGCAAGTTCAAGATCCTGTCGTTCCGCTCCACCGATCCGCAGTTCAAGGCCGATGCGGGCGTGATCCCGACGGACGAGGAATGCGAGAAGGCGGGTATCCAGGTCGTGAAGACTGAATTCCAGCACAACGACATGCGCGACACCGGTCCGGATGTCGCCAAGAACTCGATCCAGGGCATGCTCGACAAATTCCTGAGCGCCGCCGACAGCGAGATCGCGCCGGTCGACACGCAATCCTCGCCGCCCAATATCCTCGAGCCCGGTCCGGTCGCCTTGATGGGGCCTGCCAAGAGCTGACCTCTTCGCCCTGACGGCGCCCACATCGTCAGTCACGATCTGCAAAGCCCCCGCCAGCCTCTGCCGGCGGGGGCTTTGCACATTGACCGGGCTGCTTGCGCTAACCACATTAGCCGCCCACGCAGGGTCAAGGCATGTCGGGCGAACCCATTAAACCCCGCAGCGGCGATGCCGTCTCGGCGCAAGCAGGCGGTGCGGTGCCGCAGGCCGGAATGTCGACTACGGAAGACATCGCCGCCTTCGTCGCCAAGGCGCAGGCGATGTCACCGCATGCGCCGGGCGCGAAGGGGCGGCTGATCTTCGCGCTGGACGCGACGATGAGCCGGCAGCCGACCTGGGACATGGCCTGCGCGCTGCAGGCCGACATGTTTCGCGAGACCGCCGCGCTCGGCAGTCTCGACATCCGGCTGGTCTATTATCGCGGCTTCAACGAGTGCCGCGCCACGGGATGGATCTCCGACAGCAACAGGCTTGCGGCGTTGATGAGCAAGATCGATTGCCGTGGCGGCGACACCCAGATCGGCAAGGTGCTGACCGAGGCGCGGCGCGAAGCGGTCGCATCGGGCGTGCGCGCCGTCGTCTTCGTCGGCGATGCCATGGAGGAGAAGGTCGACGAGCTCTGCGCCAAGGCCGGCGAGCTCGGCATGCTCAAAGTGCCCGTGTTCCTGTTTCAGGAAGGTCATGACGCCGTCGCCGAGCAGGCCTTTCGCGAGATCGCGCGCCTGACGGGTGGCGCCTGGTGCCGGTTCGATCCGGGTGCGGCGGCGCAGTTGCGCGAGCTGCTGCGGGCGGCTGCGGCCTATGCCGCCGGCGGTCGCGAGGCGCTATTGAAGCTGGCAAAGACCGCGAGCGGCGCGGCCAGGCTGATCGGCCAACTGAAGTAGCGCTCAGGCGTCGCGGCGAGGCGTAAGCCATGCATTTTGCCGCGAGGGCGACTATATTCCGGTCATGACCCTGATCGCCGGCGCTGTCGCAATTATCACGCTTTATCTGCTGCTCCAGATGTTTCGCGCTGCCAATCCGGCGGTGCTGGCGAGGGCCATCAGGTTCGGTGGCGGCGTGGTGGCGCTGGCGGTCGCAGCCTTCACGGGCTTGCGGGGCGAGCTGGTGGTGGCGATCCCGCTCGGGATTTTCGGCGCCGGGCTGCTGGGCTGGACACCGCTGGCAAACGCCGGCTTCGGCAATGTCGGCGGGCTGTTCGGCGGCGGTGGTGCTGCGCCCGCGTCAGGGCAGTCTTCACGCGTGCGTTCGCAATTCCTGGATATGCGGCTCGACCACGGCTCTGGCCAGCTCGGCGGGCAGATCGTCGCCGGGCCTCACGCCGGGCGCGATCTCGGCGAGTTCGATCTCGCTAGCCTGCTGGCCATGGTTCCGACATTCGACGCCGAGAGCGTGGCCTTACTTGAAAGCTATCTGGACCGCCGGTTTCCCGCCTGGCGTCAGAACGCGCAGAGCGATGCGGCAGGGGGGCAGCGCCGCACGGCGGCGAGCGGCAAAATGACGGCGGAGGAGGCCTATCAGATCCTTGGCTTGCAGCCGGGGGCGGGGCGTGACGACATCAGCCGGGCCCACAAGACCCTGATGAAGAAACTCCATCCCGACCAAGGGGGGTCGAACTATCTCGCTGCCCGTGTAAACGAGGCCAAGGATACTCTGCTTCGTACGCATAACGGCTAACTCCGGCACTACGCTACAAACGCCCGTACCGCGTGAGCTCCGCTTGCTCTGTTTGCCGTCGCCCTGACACCCGCCATTGTCGGCGTGGTTGATCTCTTGAGTAAAGTTTTAACCGTAAATCCTTGACGAGAAGTTGTCGCGGAACTGGCATCGAGATCCGCCAAAAACAAAAATGCCCGCGCAAGGCGCGGGCATTTTGAGCGGAGCGTTGCGAATGATCAGTTGCGGACGGTGATGCAGGAGATGTCGGCGCGCTTCAGGGTACGGCAGACGGCTTCGGCCTGGTCGCGCTCGAGCCCGGCGAAGCGGGCGCGATAGAGCTTGCGATTGTCCTTGGCGACGACCTCGGTGAACGGATCGGCCTTGCTGAGCAGGCCGCGGGCCGAGCTGCGCGCGGCGTCGATGCGCTGCTGGGCCTCGTTCTCGCTCTCGAGCGCGCCGACCTGGACGATCCAGCCGCTGTGGGTGGCGACCGGCTTGGTGGTGGCGCTCATCTGGACCGGCATCGGGTCGGCGGAGGCCAGCTTCGGAGCGGCCGGGGCGGGCGCAGCAGTCGTTGCGGCCGGCAGTACCCCGAGGAGGCCGTTGCCGGTGCCGAAGCCCGCCGGCTGCCGCGGCAGCTCGGCGCGGGTGATCTCGGCCTTCGGCGCTTCCGGCTGGCTGACGACCTCGGGCTTGTTGATGAGATCGGCCCGGGCGACGACGGCGGTGGAGGTTTCCGCGACGTCGGAACGGGACGAAATGGCGTTGGTGACCGGCGGTGCGACCTGAGCGGGGGCGGCGGAAGCGACCTTCACGGCGCCGGCCTTGACCTGAACCGTCTTGACCCGGACCGGCTTCATCGGCTCGGACGAGCCGGGGATGATGGAGAGCGGCTGGCTCGAGATCACGCCATTGGTGAGCGGCGCCGGCTCGATCTTGGATTCCGTCGGCCGAACTTCAGGCTTGGCTTCGGATCTGGGCTGGGCCGGCGGCACCGCGGCAGTCGCAGCCGCGAGCGTCGACAGGCGTGCGGCCAGACGCGACGGAGCGGCTTCAGGAGCAGGGGCAGGAGCGGCCTGAACCTGCGGAACGGCGCGGGCCGGGGTAGGCGACGCGTCGGCGACCTCGGTGCTGGCGTCCGCGCCGTTGCGCTCCGTGACCGCGGCGACGGTGTGGGTGGTCGCACCCTTCTCGAGATTCTCCGCGAGCAGGTTGCGCATGATGGCATCGCGCGAACCGCCGCTGCGGCCGCCGAGCACGACACCGATCAGATGACGGTTGCCGCGGCGCATCGAGGTCACGAGATTGAAGCCGGAGGCGCGGGTGTAGCCGGTCTTGATGCCGTCCACGCCCTCGACATTGCCGAGCAGGTGATTGTGGTTGCGGATCGACTGTCCGCGCCAGTTGAAGGTCGCCGTCGCGAAATAGCGATAGTAGCGCGGGAAGCGCTCCTGGATGGCGCGGCCGAGCGTGGCCTGGTCGCGCGCGGTCGTGACCTGCTCGTCGTTGGGAAGGCCGTTGGCGTTGCGGTACACCGTCTTGGACATGCCGAGCGAGCGCGCCTTGCGCGTCATCATCTGGGCGAAGTCGTCCTCGTCGCCGCCGATCGCTTCGGCGATCACCACGGCTGCGTCGTTGGCGGAGCGGGTGACGAGACCCTTGATCGCGTCCTCGACACGGATGGTCTGGCCGGCGCGCAAATTCAGCTTGGTCGGATCCTGATCGGCGGCGTGCTGGGACACCGGCATCTCGGTGTCGAGCTTCATCTTCCCGGACTCGAGACGCTCGAACAGCAGGTAGAGCGTCATGATCTTGGTGAGCGAGGCGGGGTGGCGGATCCCGTCGGGGCTGGTCGCCTGGAGCACTGCGCCGGAATTGCCGTCGACGATGATGGACGCGAATTTCGGGCTGGAGCTCTCGGACACGTCGCGCTGCACCCGGTGGTGCGCGTAATGGCGGCGATGACGCCGCGCCTCGGCGGCATCGGTGGTGAAGATGACCGCGGTGGTGACCGTAAGAAGCCCGAAAACGCCAACCCGCGCCAAGCGCGAGGAAGACAAGTTTTTACGAAGCATGGAACCCCGTCCCCGTTTCTGACTTGATCACCGGCTCGTGAGGCGAAATTGTGCCCAATGGACCCGGGATCATTACCTGCTCAGGCTGTCCCTCCGCTGGTGCTCGCCGCGGGGGACGTTGGACCTGAACCGCTATTCTGGCTAAGGTGATGGTCTCAAACGGCTTTTGACCGTCTGCGGAAGTTGAACACGTCCAGGGAATCAGGGTAGGGGCCCGCGGTTTCCAAATGCTTAAAGAACCCTTGCGGGAAACCCCGGGAATCTTCGCGAAATGAGTCCAATTTTGTGCGTCGCACAAAATTCTTGACTTTTTTGTGCGTTGCACTAATTGTGGGCAGAGTCAGGGAGCCGGGGCTTCCCGACGAGAGCCAGGGAAAAGGATTCCGAAATGTTCAAGGTTGAAGACTTTCAGAACTACGGGAAAGAGCACTTCGAGCAGTACGTCGCCTCCGCGACCTCGGTGCAGCACGGCCTTCAGGCGATCGCCAGCGCCTATGGCGACTATACGAAGAAGTCGTTCGAAGACACCAAGTCCTTCGTCGAGAAGCTTTCCGGCGTGAAGTCGCTGGACAAGGCCATGGAAGCGCAGACCGATTTCGCCCGTTCCTCCTACGAGACCTTCGTTGCGGAATCGCAGAAGATCGCCGGCCTCTACAGCGACCTCGCCAAGCAGGCGTTCAAGCCGGTCGAGACCATCGTGTCGAAGTTCACCCCGGCTGCTCAGTAAATTTTTCAGGACGTCCTGGAATCGAAAAGCCCGGCTGAACCAGCCGGGCTTTTTGTTGGCACGCGGTCGATCCGTCAGCGCGCCACGCGCAGCTTCGACAGCGAGGTGCCGATGTCCTTGAACACCGAAACGGTCTGGCTGGCCGACGTGACGAGATAGAACTTGTCGGAGCTGCTGGCGCAATATTGCAGCACGCTCGAGGTCGGATCGCTGCCGGTGTTCACCTGCACGGTGTAGATCGTGATGTTGTTGGGCTGGGCCTTGGCATTGTCGCACAGCTTCTTCTCCCGCGCGTCGATCTGCGAGGAGTCGCTGTACCAGCGGTTCTGCGTGTTCATGCCGTCGGAGAGCAGGACGATTGCGTCCTTGTAGGTGTAGTTGGTGTCCTTGGCCGGCGCGTTCATGGGATCGCCGGTCGAGAGCGTCATCCAGCCCCAGGCGAGGCCGATGCCCTGGTTGGTGTTGCCGGTCGGGACCAGATTGCCGATCAGCGTCTTGAGCGCCGACCAGTCGTAGCTCAGCGGCATGATCGGTTGGATGTAGGCCGAATTGCTGGAATTGCAGTACGAATACTGCTCCGCCGGGAACAGCGTCGACGAGTTGCTGCTCACCGGAGCAGTATTCTTGGTGTCGTAGTCCTGATCGCGGTCGGTGACGCATCCCGTCCATTTGTTGTGGTTTTTCGGCGTCCACGTCTTGCCCGCGCTGACGCAGCTCGACTGTTGCTTGTACCAATTGTCGCTGCAGCTGCCATTCACCGCTTCCCAGTCGCTCCAGTCGATCCAGGACTTGTCATAGTTGCTGCTGCCGACGTTGACGTCCTTGGAAAACGGAACGACCGAGATGTAGACGTCGCCGTTGGTCTTGGCGAGCGTGCTGAGCTGGTCGACCAGGTTCTTCGCGGCCGTCTGCATGGCCGGCATCTTACCGTCGTCGGCCATCGATCCCGTGACGTCGAGCACCAGGGCCACGCGCATGCGCGTCAGGCCCCAGGCGCTGGTGGAGGTGGTGTCGATGCCGAGTGTCGGGAAGCCGGCGATCTTCATGAAGCTGGTCGTGTAGGTGCCGGTTCCGGTGAGCTGGATCGTCGAGCCGATGCTGGTGCTCGCGGTATAAGTGGCCCCAACGGTGACCGATGGCAGGGTCGTGGTGTTGGTGAACAGGGCATTGAAATAGGTTTGCGCCTTGCTGCTGATCTGGGACGTCGTGATCGTGCCGGACGACAGGTCCCTGGAGAGCATCAGCGCGGTGGAGTCGAGGGCCGACTGCATGGAGGCGCGGGCCTGGGCGGCGCGGCTATAATCGATCGCGGCACCGACGAAGCTCAGCACCGGGACCAGCGCGATGGCGAAGATCACGGCGATATTGCCTTGCTCGGCCGTTGCAAAGCGGGCGCATAGTCGACCAAGGCGGCTGACGAGCGGCGGGCGAGACATGACAATCCCCGAAATCTGTGTTTTGCCCGATTTCGCGCCATGCCATTGAACGGCAGGTAAATTGGACCGTAGAAAACCGGAGCGACCCGCGTGAAACCGCCGCAGCCGGGTTAATAGCCGGGGTTCCTGGTCAACATGTTCTAAACGCGCGGGGGCGAAATTTTTGTCAAATCGGTCCGGATTGTTTAACCTCGCTCCTGATCGCCCGGAACGGGAATCGGGACTGCCGTGGCCGCATCGGCCGGACCTCTGCACGCTTGCGGCGGGCCGGGGGCAGGCCCATATTGCTGGCGAACGATCCGGTTTGGACCGGATTGTCGGGAGCGGCGATCCAACAAGGCGGCGCGCCTGCGCCAGGCTCCGAAGGGCGGGGTCGCGCGGCGACCGCCATTCGCTTCCATGGGGAATTTGAACGCCTGAGCCATGCCGCAATTGACTTCCAGACTCGACCTGTCCGCGCCAGCCGCTGCCTACGCTCCTCGCATGAGCAATGACGAGAACCGTTCGGGCAACCCCTCGGGTCCGAACACTTCGGTCATTACCAAGGTCAAGCCGAAGACCAAACGGCCGAACCTCTACCGCGTGCTGATCCTGAACGACGACTACACGCCGATGGAGTTCGTCGTCCACGTGCTGGAGAAGTTCTTCAACAAGGACATCGAGGCCGCGACCAAGATCATGCTGCACGTCCATCATCATGGTATCGGGGAGTGCGGCGTGTTCACTTACGAGATCGCCGAGACCAAGGTGACACAGGTGATGGATTTCGCCCGCAAGCACCAGCATCCGCTGCAATGCGTGATGGAAAAGAAGTAGTCGCCGGTCCCGTTCCTTAGAGTGGTTCTGCTCGTGTGGTGTGTGATGGCAGCGCATCCTGCTGCATGATCCGGTGAACTTCGGCGCCGGCGTCAACCCTGCCCAAATGGGTAGTCCGCCCAAATCGGAACGGGTTTTGCATCGAAAATACCGCGGGTGTGTCGCTGCCAGAGTCGCGGAACCGGTCTTTCGCCGCGGTCTTGTATAACTATATGTGACAAAGGTTGTTGTTGCCTGACCGGGCGATGACGATCATGATGGTGGGGGCCATAGAGGACGCGAATGCCGACTTTTTCCCAAAGCCTTGAACAATCCCTGCATCGTGCGCTGGCGATCGCAAACGAGCGTCATCACCAATACGCGACGCTCGAGCATCTGTTGCTCTCCCTGATCGACGACTCCGATGCAGCCGCCGTCATGCGCGCCTGTAGTGTCGATCTCGACAAGCTCCGCACGAGCCTGGTTAATTATCTAGAGACCGAGTTCGAGAATCTGGTCACCGACGGCGCGGACGACGCCAAGCCGACAGCCGGCTTCCAGCGGGTGATCCAGCGTGCCGTGATCCACGTGCAATCCTCCGGTCGTGAAGAGGTGACCGGCGCCAACGTGCTGATCGCGATCTTCGCCGAGCGCGAGAGCCATGCCGCGTATTTCCTGCAGGAGCAGGACATGACGCGCTATGACGCGGTCAACTACATCAGCCACGGCATCGCCAAGCGGCCTGGCGTCTCCGAGGCGCGGCCGGTGCGCGGCGTCGACGAGGAGACCGAGACCAAGGGCGCCGAGGACGCCAAGAAGAAGGGCGAGGCGCTCGAGACCTATTGCGTCAACCTCAACAAAAAGGCGCGCGACGGCAAGATCGATCCGGTGATCGGACGCAATTCCGAAATCAACCGTGCGATCCAGGTGCTGTGCCGCCGGCAGAAGAACAACCCGTTGTTCGTCGGCGAAGCCGGCGTCGGCAAGACCGCGATCGCGGAGGGCCTCGCCAAGCGCATCGTCGACAGCGAGGTGCCGGAAGTTCTGGCGGCTGCCACGGTGTTCTCGCTCGACATGGGCACACTGCTCGCGGGCACGCGCTATCGCGGCGACTTCGAAGAGCGCCTGAAGCAAGTGCTGAAGGAACTCGAGGCGCATCCCAACGCCATCCTGTTCATCGACGAGATCCACACCGTGATCGGTGCGGGCGCGACGTCGGGCGGGGCGATGGATGCCTCGAACCTGCTCAAGCCCGCGCTGGCCTCGGGCACCATCCGCTGCATGGGCTCGACCACCTACAAGGAATACCGCCAGCACTTCGAGAAGGACCGCGCGCTGGTGCGGCGCTTCCAGAAGATCGACATCAACGAGCCGACGGTCGAGGACGCCATTGCGATCCTCAAGGGACTGAAGCCGTACTTCGAGGACTACCACCGGCTGAAGTACACCAACGAGGCGATCGAGGCCGCGGTGCAGCTCTCCTCGCGCTACATCCACGACCGCAAGCTGCCGGACAAGGCGATCGACGTGATCGACGAGTCCGGTGCGGCGCAGATGCTGGTCGCCGAGAACAAGCGCAAGAAGACCATCGGCATCAAGGAGATCGAGACCACGATCGCCTCGATGGCGCGGATTCCACCGAAGAGCGTGTCGAAGGACGATGCCGAGGTGCTCAAGCATCTTGAGCAGACGCTGAAGCGCACCGTGTTCGGTCAGGACAAGGCGATCGAGTCGCTTGCGGCATCGATCAAGCTGGCGCGCGCCGGCTTGCGTGAGCCGGAGAAGCCGATCGGTTGCTACCTGTTCTCGGGTCCGACCGGCGTCGGCAAGACCGAGGTTGCAAAGCAGCTCGCGGCAAGCCTCGGCGTCGAGCTGTTGCGCTTCGACATGTCCGAATACATGGAGCGGCACACCGTATCTCGCCTGATCGGTGCGCCTCCCGGCTATGTCGGCTTCGACCAGGGCGGCCTGCTCACCGACGGCGTCGACCAGCATCCGCATTGCGTGGTGCTGCTCGACGAAATCGAGAAGGCGCATCCTGATCTCTACAACGTGCTGCTGCAGATCATGGATCACGGCCGGCTCACCGACCACAACGGCAAGCAGGTCAATTTCCGCAACGTGATCCTGATCATGACCACGAACGCGGGGGCTTCCGATCTCGCCAAGCAGGCGTTCGGCTTCACGCGCTCCAAGCGGGAAGGCGACGACCACGAGGCGATCAACCGGCAATTCGCGCCGGAATTCCGCAACCGTCTCGATGCCATCGTCTCGTTCGGCCATCTCAGCGTCGAGGTGATCGGCACCGTGGTCGAGAAGTTCGTGCTTCAGCTCGAAGCCCAACTCGGCGACCGCGACGTCACCATCGAGCTGTCCGAGCCCGCCAAGGCCTGGCTGGTCCAGCATGGTTACGACGAGCAGATGGGCGCACGTCCCATGGCCCGCGTGATCCAGGAGCACATCAAGAAGCCGCTCGCCGACGAGGTGCTGTTCGGCAAGCTGAAGGGCGGCGGCCACGTCCGCGTCGTCCTGGTCAAGGACGAGGCTGACGAGACCAAGGAGAAGATCGGGTTCGAATTCGTCGAGGGCCCGGTCACGCCGAAGCAGGAGAAGCTGCCGGGGGCCCGCAAGCGGCCGCCGGGCAAGTCCAAGCCGGGCGGTCCCGGCGGCTCGAAGGGGCCGACCTCCAAGGGCCCGCTGGTCAAGGCTTGATCCAGCGCTCATCATGAACAGAAAGAGGCCGGCTGCGAAGCCGGCCTTTTTTGTTTCCGAGGCTGTGTGTGACCCTTACGTCCCGGCTTCGGGCGCGGCCGCTGGCGGACGCGGCTTGCGCGGCGCGGCCGGCCGCGCGCTGCGGGCGGGGGCGGTCGGCTGCATCGTCACGATGACCGGATTGGGCTTGTGATCGGTGGCCGCCCCGGTCGCGGCATCAACGCCCATGCCGATGACGCCGCCGGCGAGGAGATTGCCGGCGAAGCCGGCGGCGCCCGTGCCCGACACTTCCTTGGTGAGTTGCACCGTCTGGGGTTGATAGCCTTCCTTTTCGAAGGTGATCGTGATGTCGGCGCTACGCTTGGCGACGATGGCGCAAGGTGTTGTGCAGGTTGTCGGCACCTCAAGCCCGCTGACCACAGCCTCCACGCCTGACGGTGTCGATGAGATGCTGATGTTTTCGGTCGTGCCGCGCGTCACAGACGCGCAACCGCCCAGCATGACGCTGAGCGCCACAATTCCCAATGAACGCATGAAGTGCCCCTTATTCCCCGCGCCAATCAAGCGCAACCGGAGCGCGAGGGCAATAGGTCATTGGTCCTGATAGTTAAGCCACGCAGGGGTTGTGCACGGGAATAGCAGGCACCGGAAGGTGGGCTCTGTCAGTCGCCCCGCAGGCGCTGATCGTCCTGCACGCGGACGTGTTCGGCGCCGCGCGCGCCAGCCGGAGACAGCCGCAACATGCTCAGCACCGCGCCGCAGAGTGCAAACCCGACGCCTGCGAGCAGTGCCAGCCTGGTCCCCTCAACCGGATACCGTCCGAGCAACAACGCCACCAGCGCAGCGCCAGTGGTCTGGCCGAGCAGACGCGCCGTGCCAAGCATGCCGCTGGCGCCGCCGGCGCGCTCGCGCGGGGCGGCTGCGATCATGGTGCGGTTGTTGGGGGTCTGGAACAGACCGAATCCGGCACCTGCCAGCGCCATGCGCCAGATCACGTCGAACGGTGTGGGGTCCGCGGGCAGGAAGGCGAGCGCGGCGAGGCCGCAGGCGAACAGCGTGAGCCCGATGCCGCCGAGCAGGCCGGCCGGATAACGCTCGACCAGGCGGCCGGCCAGCGGCGCTGCGAACGCCACCGCGATCGGCCATGGCGTGATCAGGAGGCCCATATGCACCGCCGAATAGCCGAAGCGGCTCTGGAGGTAGAAGGGGATCGCGACGAAGGCCAGCATCTGCCCGCAGAACGAGGCGATCGAGGTCGCGATCGACAGCGCGAACACGGGGATGCGCAACAGGTCGACCGGCAGCAGCGGCGAGGTCATGTGGGTTTCGCGCCAGATCAGCAGCGCGCCTGCGACCAGAGCGATGGCGAACTGGATCAGGCAGGTGATGGCGGCCTCGCCATGACCGACGCTGTCGACGGCTGCGATCCCGACGCCGAAGGTGATCGCTGAAAGCCCCGCGCTCTGCCAGTCGAACGAATGGCTGGCGGGCTTTGTGTGCGGCAGGCTGCGCAGGCCCAGCACCAGCGTCACCGCGCCGAGCGGCACGTTGATGGCGAACAGCCACGGCCAGCTTCCGACCGCCAGGATGCCTGCGGCGAGCGTCGGGCCGATGGCGGCCGAGAAGGCGACGACGAGCGCGTTGAGCCCGATGCCGCGGCCGAGCTGGCTGCGCGGGTAAGTGAAGCGCACCAGCGCCGCGTTGACGCTCATGATGCCGGCCGCGCCAAAGCCCTGGATGATGCGCGCGATCGTGAGCAGCGGCAGCGTATGCGCCAGCGCGCAGAAGGCGGATGCCAGCGTGAACAGCACCAGCCCGACCAGATAGACGCGGCGATAGCCGACGATCTCGCCGAGCGAAGCCAGCGGCAGCAGCGAGATCGTGATCGCAAGCTGGTAGCCGTTGACGATCCAGATCGAGAAGGCCGGACTGGCGTCGAGGTCGGCCGCGATCGTCGGCAGCGCGACATTGGCGATGGCGCTGTCGACCACCGCCATGATGATGCCCAGCGCAATGGTCAGCACCGCCTGGTTGCGCTGTGGCTGCGGCAGGCCGTCGGCGTGCTCGATGGGGGCGGACGACATGATGGAGGCGCGCTTGATTCGAGCCGTGTTCCGTCTCCCGATTAGGAAATTGCAGGATGGATCGCAACCCGGCAGGACACGGACGGTTCCTGTGCCGCAGGCGGTCGGCATCGACCGGAACGGCCGCGCACCCTACCAGCGTGCTGTCGATTTCCCGAACACGTAGAGCGCAATGAGGCCGAGCGTCACCACCGTCGAGACGACCAGGACGGCGCGGTCCCGGTCGATCCGCGTCCGCTCGGTGCGGGTGAGATTGAGGACCGTGAACAGAGCCTTCATGGCAAATCGGCGCATCGCGGCCTCGCGGCCGCATTGTGCCACGGCCGGCGCGAGCGGGCTTGATGCAGCTCAACGAGGCCTAGACCGCCGGCGGGTTCCGGTCGGTGAAGGTCGTGCGCTGGTGCCAGTAGGGATAGGGTAGCGTCACCTTGCTCGCCGCGTCGAGTTTTGCGACCTGGTCCTTGGTCAAGGACCAGCCGACCGCGCCGAGATTTTCGCGCAGCTGCGTCTCGTTGCGCGCGCCGATGATCAGCGTCGATACGGTCGGGCGCTGCAGCAGCCAGTTCAGCGCGATCTGCGACACGCTCTTGCCGGTTTCCTTCGCGACCTCGTCGATGGCATCGACGACACGATAGACATGCTCGTCCGGCACCGGCGGGCCGAACTCGGCGGTCTTGGGCAGGCGGCTCACCTCGGGCTTCGGCTGACCTCGGCGAAGCTTGCCCGTGAGGCGTCCCCATCCGAGCGGCGACCAGACCACGGCACCTAACCCCTGGTCGAGGCCGAGCGGCATCAACTCCCATTCGTAATCGCGCCCGATCAGCGAATAATAGGTCTGGTTGGCGACGTAGCGCGGAAAACCGTGCTTGTCGGCAACAGAGAGCGACTTCATCAGGTGCCAGCCGGAAAAATTCGAAACGCCGACATAGCGGATCTTGCCGGCGCGGACGAGCGTATCGAGGGTCGCGAGCACCTCCTCGGGCGGGGTGAAGGCGTCGAAGCCGTGGAGCTGGAACAAGTCGATGTAGTCGGTGCCGAGCCGGCTCAGCGAACCGTCGATGGCTGCGAGCAGATGCTGCCGTGACGAGCCGATGTCGTTCGGGCCGTCGCCGAAGCGAAACGTGGCCTTGGTCGAGACCAGCACCTTGTCGCGGCGGCCCTTGATGGCCTCGCCGAGAACGCGTTCGGACTCGCCGAGCGAATAGACGTCCGCGGTGTCGAACATCGACACGCCGGCCTCGAGGCAGACGTCCAGCAGGCGCCGCGCCTCGGTCGCGTCCGTCGTGCCCCACGCGGCAAGGCGGCCGACGCCGCCGAAGGTGCCGGTGCCAAGGCTCAAGGCGGGCACCATGAGGCCTGACCGGCCCAAGCGTCGGTATTCCATCGAAATGCTCCTCGGCTGCCGCTGATTGATCGTTGCGGCCTCGGCATCGAGGTTAGCGCAAGCGGGTGCCTTGTCCTATCACGCGCTCACATACCGGCCTTGCTCGGACGCCCTAATCGTGCCGAAGCATATCGTCGAACGCGGCGTCAACGATGCGCGGGCCGACAAGCTTCGCCGAAAGTTTCGGCTCGTCCCTTGCCTGGGATGGGGGAGCGCAGCCGAGCTCTCGATTGCGCGTCTGCTGCGGCAGCAGAGTCAAACCCCATCCCACCACGACCAGCACGGCGAGACGGATCGCGATGACGCTCAGCAACAGCTCGCTTCCGCTTATCGTCGTCTGAGTCCTCATGCGTGGCAGCCTGATCCACGCCGCAACGCAAGACAATCTGGAATTGGCGAGCGTTGCCTTCGTCCAGGACGAAGGCTTGCGAAGATGGCTGCTCAGTGCCGCAGCTGGCTCTGCCTGAAATCGCGCGGCGACATGCCAAAATGCTCGCGGAAGACGCGGCCGAAATGCGAGAGGTCGTTGAAACCCCAGGCAAAGGCGATCTCGCTGATGTGGCGATGGACGAGCATGGGCGAGGCGAGGTCGCGACGGCACCGCGCAAGGCGTTCGGCGAGGACGTAACGTTGGAACGAGGTCTCCTCGTCGGCGAGAAGGTCGTTCACGTAGCGCGGCGAAATGCCGAGCGCAGCCGCGGTCTCCGGCAATGAAAGGTCGGGGTCGGCGAGATGGGCGCGGACATGCGCCTTGAGCCGGTAGATCAGCGCAGAGCGGTGGGTCGAGGATGGCAGCGACGTCTTGCCGAGCCGCTCGCTCAGCGCCATCGCGAGCAGATCGACGGCCTGTTCGGACAGAACAGCGGCGTTGCCAGGGGCGAGCCGGTCGGCACTCTGGCAAAGCCGGAAGATGAAATCATAGGCGAGCCGCTCGAGCGGTGCCTCAGTGCCAAACGACATCGCGGTCAGCGTCTCCGTGCCGCCGAGCCGGCGCTGCAACATCTCGCGCGGCACCTTGAAGATGGTCTGCGTGAAGGCGTCGTTGAACTTCAGCTCATAGGGGCGCGTGGTGTCGTAGAGCGCGAACTCGCCGGGATGAACTACAGTCTCGCGGCCGTCCTGCACCACGCCGCCGTCGCCGCGATGGCCGAGCGCGACCAGGACGAAATCCTGATCCGAGCGCGCGATGCGGGAGGGCGTACGGAATACGTGCTGGCGATCGGAGCAGACCTCGGAGCATACGGCCTTGCCGAGCGGGATTTGCGTGACCGAGCCGCGAAAGGCGCTGCCGAGATCGGATTTGCAGTCGAGCCCGACGAAGACGTCGCAGACGATGTCCTGCCAGAGGGCGAGCCGCCGGTAGCCCGGGCTGCCGTCCGTCGTGAACTGGATTGGCATCGGCAGGCCTCCCTTTCACATCCAGCGAAATCGCATGTTGGCGCAGATCCAGCCCGATCCGAGGCAAATCCCGTACCGGGCCGAAATCCCGGCCGGTCGAGTTTTTGTTCCGCCGCGGTCGAGCGGCTGGTTGCCCGCTTTGGCCCAATAGACTGCATCGGAGATGGCTTCCGATCAACCGGCAATGGAGGCGGCAATGGGCATCGAACATCCGAAATACAAGGTGGCGGTGGTGCAGGCGGCGCCGGCTTGGCTCGATCTCGACGCCTCCATCGACAAGTCGATCGCGCTGATCAGGGAGGCCGCGGAGAAGGGCGCCAGGCTGATCGCCTTTCCCGAGGCCTTCATCCCCGGTTACCCCTGGCATATCTGGATGGACTCGCCGGCCTGGGCGATCGGCCGCGGCTTCGTGCAGCGCTATTTCGACAACTCGCTGTCCTATGACAGCCCGCAGGCCGAGCGCTTGCGCGATGCCGTACGCAAGGCCAGGCTCACCGCCGTGATCGGCCTGTCCGAACGCGACGGCGGCAGCCTCTATCTGGCGCAATGGCTGATCGGGCCCGATGGCGAGACCATCGCCAAACGCCGCAAGCTGCGGCCGACCCATGCCGAGCGTACCGTCTACGGCGAGGGCGACGGCAGCGATCTCGCCGTGCATGCGAGGGCCGACATCGGCCGTCTCGGCGCGCTGTGCTGCTGGGAGCATCTCCAGCCGCTGTCCAAATACGCGATGTACGCCCAGAACGAGCAGGTGCATGTCGCGGCCTGGCCGAGCTTCTCGCTTTATGATCCCTTCGCGCCGGCGCTCGGCGCCGAGGTCAACAACGCCGCTTCGCGCGTCTATGCGGTGGAGGGCTCTTGCTTCGTGCTCGCGCCTTGCGCGACGGTCTCGCAAGCGATGATCGACGAACTTTGCGACCGGCCGGACAAGCACGCGCTGCTGCATGCCGGCGGCGGCTTTGCCGCGATCTACGGTCCCGACGGCAGCCAGATCGGCGAGAAGCTGGCGCCGGATCAGGAGGGGTTATTGATCGCCGAGATCGACCTCGGCGCCATCGGTGTTGCCAAGAACGCGGCAGATCCGGCCGGGCATTATTCACGGCCCGACGTGACGCGGTTGCTCCTGAACAAGAAGCGGTACCAACGCGTCGAGCAATTTGCCTTGCCGGTGGATACCGTCGAGCCCACGGACATCGCCGCGGCGGCGAGCTGATCACCGAGATCGAGGGGAGGGTACGATCGTGGAATCTGCAATTCCTCGGCATCTCGAAAACCCGCGCACGCGCCACAAGCGCGTGCCTGATGATTACCAGCCGCCATATCCGTCCTTTGTGGCGCGCTACAGGCCCGGCGTGAGCCGTGTCGTGATGGCCTATTTCGGCGTGCAGCATCGCGGCACGGCGCCGGTGGCCGCGACGGAGGCGCTCGCCGACATCGCGCGCTATTTCGCTGCGGCAGGCGGGCCTTCGCATTGGGATCGCGCGCACTATGTCGATCAAGCCGGATACGAGACCGTCGTCTCGGTGGGCTATTGGGACGACATCGCACGCTTCGACGCCTGGTTCGAAGCGGCGCGCGAGGCCTGGACCGGACGGCAGCGCGAAGGCATCGGCACCTTCGTCGAAGTGCTGCGTCCCATTGTAGCGCGGCACGAGACACTGTTCTCCTCGCCCGACCGGACTGAGGGCGTCGCCTCGATCGCCGGCGGCATGAGCGGCGAGGTGCAGGAGCACGCTTACTGGGGCGGCATGCGCGACCGTATTCCGCTGTCGCAAACCGACGCGATGGCGCCCGGTGGCGCGCCGGAGCTGATCCGGGACGGTGCGCGGCTGCGCGTGACGGCGCACGACAATCTCTGCCTGATCAGGTCCGGGCAGGATTGGAGCGATACCGAGGCATCCGAGCGAAAGCTCTATCTCGATGATGTCGAGCCGGTGCTGCGCGAGGGCATGGATTTCCTGCGCGACGAGGGGCTTGCGATCGGCTGCTATGCCAACCGCTACATGGAGGTGCTCCAGGCCGACGGCAGCGTGAGCGAAAAGTCCTACGGCCAGAGCTGGTGGAAGAGCCTGGCGGCGCTCGAACGCTGGGCGGAGTCGCATCCAACCCATGTCAGGATTTTTGGTGCCGCGATGAAGTATCTGTCCACGCTCGGCCCGTCAGCCAAGCTGCGACTTTATCACGAGGTCACGGTGGCAGCTGCGGACGAGCAGTTCTTCGAATATCTGAACTGCCACGCCAAGACCGGCATGTTGACGGCGGTGGAGACCGTCAGCGCCTAGCCCACGCAATGACCGAGCAGCTCGGGATGTGCGGCGCAGATGTGATGCGCGCCGGCGTCCCTGAGCTCGGTCTCGCTGCCATAGCCATAGAGCACGCCGATCGCGGTCATGCCGTTGGTGCGGGCGCCGATCACATCGTGGCTGCGGTCGCCGATCATGATGGCGCTGCTCGCGTCGACCTTGGTCTCGTCGAGCGCGTAGCGCAGCAGATCGCGCTTGTCGACGCGGGTGCCGTCGAGCTCGGACCCGAACACGCGCTCGAAATACGGCTTCAGGCCGAAATGATTGACGATGCGGGTAGCGTAGACCGCGGGCTTGCTGGTCGCCACGAACATGCGCGGCGTCGTCGCGGCCACCGCGGCGAGCGTGTCGTGGATGCCCTGATAGAGCGCATTCTCGAACAGGCCGACCTCGGAAAACCGCTCGCGGTAGAGTAGCAGCGCCCGGTCAGCAAGTTCGTCGGTTCCGACGAGCCTCTTCAGGCTGGCATGCAGCGGCGGCCCAATGCACCAGGTCAGCTCGTCCTGGCTCGGGACCGGCTGGTCGAGTTTTTTCAGGGCATACTGGATCGAACCGGTGATCCCGGGCTTTGGATCGGTGAGTGTGCCGTCGAGATCAAAATAGATTGTCCGCATTTTGGCCGAGCTCAGCGTTGATTATTCCGGCCGTTGCTAGTTGCCTTGGGGCCCGAGTTCAAGGGCTTGGAGCGAAATGCAGCTTGGTGGGGTCCAGAGGCTGATCTGGCAGCTGCTCGTGGCAGCGTTCGTCTGCACGTCGGCGCTGGCCGAGGACGCACCGGTTCCTCCCACGCAGCTCGGCCCCGAAGCCCCCGCAAAACCGTCGCCATCGCCCGAGTCGGCGCGCGAGAGCGACACGCGGGAGTCGATCTGCCTGATCATCGAGGCCGCCGCGCGCGATGCCAATCTCCCGCTGGAATTCTTCGCCCGGGTGATCTGGCAGGAAAGCCGCTTCCAGGCCGATGCGGTAGGTCCCACGACACGCAGCGGCGAGCACGCACAGGGGATCGCGCAGTTCATGCCGGGCACCGCGAGCGAGCGCGGGCTGCTCAATCCGTTCAATCCGGTGCAGGCATTGCCGAAGTCGGCAGAATTCTTGAACGAGCTACGCAACCAGTTCGGCAATCTCGGCCTCGCGGCCGCTGCCTACAACGCAGGTCCGCGGCGCGTGCAGGAATGGCTCGCCGGCACCGGCGGCATGCCGGAGCAGACCCGCAACTATGTCTTGGCCATCACCGGCACCAGCGTCGATGCCTGGGCCAAGGCAGGCGCGACCGGCAAGGGCCCGCCGAGCGCGCCGCCGACGAGCTGTCGCGACCTGATGGCGCTGCTCAAGCGCGCGCCGAATGCTTTCGTCGCCGAGCTCGAGCAGCATGTGGAGCTTGCGGCCGCAAAGGCCTGGGGCGTGCAGCTCGCCGCCGGCTTCGACCGTAACAGGGCGCTGGCGATGTACTCCCGCGCGGTCACGCGGCTCGGTGCCGCGATCGGCGAGCGTGATCCGAGCCTGCTGAGTTCGGTGATGCGCAGCCGCGGCACCCGTGCGTTCTACCAGGTGCGCATCGGCGCCGACACGCGCGGCGAGGCGGATGATCTGTGCAACCGCATCCGCAAGGCCGGCGGGGCGTGCTTCGTACTGAAGAACAAGGGTGTCGCGGGGTAGGCTGTCATTCCGGGGCGCGACGAAGTCGCGAACCCGGAATCCATCGCGAGGCTGTCTCTGCGGCCCGATGGATTCCGGGCTCGCGCTTGGCGCGCCCCGGAATGACGGCGCTGGGTGCGTCACGCATGCCAGCCCCGCCGCGCGCTTCCTTGACGCGAGGCGCCGCATTGCCCGTTATGCGGGCACGATTCCGCAACCCGGCCAAGACTCCCGTGGCGCTTCCTCCGCTCGATTCACCACAATGGAATAGCCGGTGGCTTGCCTTCGGCTGGGGCCTGCGCTCGATCACGCAGACGATCCTCACCATCGTGCTGTTCGTGACCTATCTCGGCATCGGCGCGCTGGCCCATGACACCCATTTCAGTCTGGCCTGGGCGCTCGCCTCGACGCTGTTCGTCTGGGCGGGGCCGGCGCAGATCATCCTGATCACCACGCTCGGCTCCGGCGCCACCGTCATCCAGTCGGCGATTGCAGTCACCGTCAGCGCCATCAGGCTGTTCCCGATGGTGGTCTCGGTGCTGCCCTTGATGCGCACGCCGACGACCAAACGGCGCGAGCTGGTCTTTGCCGCGCATCTCACCGCGGTGACGCTGTGGGTCGAGTGTCACCGTTTCCTGCCGCAGGTGCCGCGTGAACGGCGCATCGCCTTCGTTCACGGGCTCGGCTGTGGCCTCGTCTCGGTGTGCCTCGTCGCCAACACCTTCGGCTATTTCCTCGCCGCCAACCTGACGCAGACGCTTGGAGCGGCGATCCTGCTGCTGACGCCGCTGTCGTTCCTGTTCTCGACTGCGCGCAACAGCCGCGAGGTCGCCGATGTCGTCGCGCTCGTGCTGGGCATCTTGCTTTATCCGCTGGCCGCGAAGATGAACTCCGGTGTCGATATCCTGGTCAGCGGGGTGGTGGCCGGCACGATCGCCTATGGCGTGCATTGGTCGCGGGAGGTGCGCGCGTGAGTTTTGCGCAAGCGATCGGCGACTGGCATGCGCTGGCGGTGCTGTTCGTCGCCGGGGTCGTTCCCAACCAGATCTGGCGCATGCTGGGCCTGTGGTTTGGCGGCGGCATCGACGAAGGCTCCGAACTGCTGGTTTGGGTGAGGGCGGTCGCCACCGCCATCCTCGCCGGCGTCATCGCCCAGATCGTGGTCGAGCCGCCGGGTGCGCTGGCGAGCGTGCCTGATACCTTGCGTTATGGCGCGGTGGCCGCCGGCCTCGTCGTGTTCCTGCTGACCCGCCGCTCGATCTTTGCGGGCGTCGTGACCGGCGAAGTCTTCATGCTGGCCGGCAAGTGGTGGTTGGGCTAAAACCGCCGGCGAACAGCCAAGGAACAGGAAATATGGTTCGCGAACAGGAGCTCCGCGAGGGCGAGGTCGCCATCGAGCTGCCACCGACACAGGACGCCGGTCTCGTTTTCATCGGCCGCATCCGCACGCCCTGGACCTCGCGGCTGGAGACGCCGCGGCAGGGACGTCAGGACGGCCCGATCTGCCGCCTCGAGATCTTCGAGCCGTTCGTGCCGGCCATCAAGGGCGTCGATTTCTACAGCAATCTCGAAGTGCTCTATTGGCTCGACCAGTCGCGCCGCGACATCATCCTGCAGAGCCCCAAGAACAACGAGAAAACCCGCGGCACCTTTTCGCTGCGCTCGCCGGTGCGGCCAAATCCGATCGGCACGTCGATCGTGAAGCTGGTCGGCATCGAGGGCAATGCGATCCTGGTGCGCGGGCTCGATTGCCTCGACAACACGCCGCTGATCGACATCAAGCCAGATCGGTGCGAGTTCACGCCATTGGCGGCGCCCCAGCCAGGGGATTTCGAGACGGAGTGATCTGTCATTCCGGGGCGCGCCGAAGGCGCGAGCCCGGAATCCATCAGGCGTCAGAGTCGGTGGTGAAATGGATTCTCAGGTGCGCAATTGCGCACCATAGCTCGCGCCAAGGGGGCGCGCCCCGGAATGACATCAACCCTTTAACGCCGCGATCAGCTTCGCCGCGTGCTCTTCCAGCACCTTGGCATCTTCCTTGCGGCTGGCGGGCGGCAGCATCGCCACGCCGTCGTGCCGCGGCATCACGTGCATGTGCAGGTGAAACACGACTTGTCCACCGGCGGGCTCGTTGAACTGCTGGATGGTGATGCCGTCGGCCTTGAATGCCTGCATCGCGGCTGCGGCGATCCTGTGCGCGCCGCGGGCGACATGGGCGTAGTCGTCCGGCTTGATGTCGAGGATGTTGCGGGCAGGGGCCTTCGGGATCACCAGCGTGTGGCCAGGGACGCGCGGCATGATGTCGAGGAACGCGAAGACGTGCTCGTCCTCATAGACCTTGGAGCAGGGCAGCTCGCCGCGTAGGATCTTCGCGAAGATGTTGTTGGTGTCGTAGGCGGTCATGGCGGCTCCCCGAGAAACTTGCGCTTGGAATTTTGCGCTTACTGTCACCAGCGACGGCGAGGCGTCAAGGCGCCTCGTCGGCGCCTTTGCGGAACGGGCCGAGCTCGGCGAGCTCGCGTCCGGCTTCGGCGACATAAGCGCGCTCGCGCTTGAGGTAATCATCAATCGCGCGGCGCAGGCCGGGATCGGCGATGAAATGCGCGGAATGGGTTGTGCGCGGCAGGTAGCCGCGCGCGATCTTGTGCTCGCCTTGCGCGCCGGCCTCGACATGGGTGAGGCCGCGTTTGATGGCAAAGTCGATCGCCTGGTAATAGCAGACCTCGAAATGCAGGAACGGATGATGCTCGACCGCGCCCCAGTTGCGGCCGAACAGCGTGTCCGAGCCGATGAAGTTGATCGCGCCCGCGATCCAGCGATTGTTGCGGCGGACCATCACCAGCAGCACGTCCTCTGCCATGGTCTCGCCGATCAGCGAGAAGAACTCCCGCGTCAGATAGGGACGGCCCCATTTGCGCGAGCCGGTCTCCATGTAGAATGCGAAGAAGGCGTCCCAGGCATCCTCGGTGATGTCTTTTCCCGTCAGCCAGTGGATGGTGATCCCGGCGGGGAGCGCATCGCGCCGCTCGCGCTTGATCGATTTGCGGTGACGCGAGTTCAGGGTGCTGAGGAAGTCGTCGAAGCTCGCAAAGCCCTCATTGTGCCAGTGGAACTGCTGGTCGGTACGCTGCAGGAAGCCGTGCTCGGCGAGCAGCTTCCACTCGGCCTCGCGCGCGAAGGTGACGTGGACGGAGGAGGCCTTGCTGACGCCGCAGAGCGCTACCAGCCCGCTCGCCAGTGCGTCCATGATGCGCTCGTGATCGACGCCGTCACGGACCAGCAGGCGCGGGCCTGTGGCCGGCGTGAAGGGAACCGAGACCTGGAGCTTCGGATAGTAGCGTCCGCCGGCGCGCTCATAGGCGTCCGCCCAACCGCGATCAAAGACGTACTCGCCTTGCGAATGCGATTTCAGATAGCAGGGCACGACACCGGCGACGCGGCCGTCGACCTTGGCCACGAGATGCCGCGGTCCCCAGCCCGTGCGGATTGTCGCCGAACCCGATTTCTCAACGGCCGAGAGAAAGGCGTGTGAGACGAACGGGTTATAGGCAGGTTTTGAGAGGCCGAGGGAATCGCCTGGAAGTCCAGATGAGGTTCCCGCGCCAAGCCCGTTGCAGGCCTTTTCGTTAAGAACCTTGCCGGGATTGGCACAGGCGTCCCAGTCCTCCCGGGATACCTCGCCAATCGAAGGTACGGCCTCGAGCGTGATTTCGGATGATGCCATCGTTGCCCAAGATCGTGCATTGCAGCAGTGACTTCAAGAGGGTGCGGGAGCACGGCTCTCGTGCCCCGGACGCAGCGCAGCACGCAGTGGGGCGCTGCTGAGCCGGGGCCCATGTGGCAGCGCGCTCGCGGACAGATTGGTTCCGGCTCTGCGCCGCAACGCCGAAGCGTTGCAGCTTGTCCGAGACACGAGCGTGCCCTACGGCACGAACCCCTCAAAGATCATCTGGTCGGCATATTGCCCGACCCGCGTCCGCTGCTCCGGGGTGCGGACCGTCCAGCCGAGCAGGGCGCAGCCGAATAGATTGCGGGCGATCCAGGGGGCGGGGGCCGGGAGGTCGTCGACCCTGAAGGCGACGAAATGGGGCTGGGTCTGAAAGCCGTGGCGCAGGTACAGCATGCTATCGCGCTGCGGCTGCGTGAGCTTGGCCCAATAGTCGTCCTCATAGGTCCGCTGCGCGACGATGCCGCGCGGGCGGGAGGGCAGCAGCTCGCGCAGTGCCAGCACCTGGTCGGGATCGAACGACATGCCGACGGCGGGGCCGTCATAGGACGCCAGCACCTCGGCCATCCGCTTCACCAGCTTGCGGTCGCCGCCAAAATGGCTCTTCACCTCGATCACAAGGGGCACGCGGCCGGCGACCATGGCGCAGAGGTCGGACAGCGACATCATCCGCTCGTCGGTGTCCTTGAATTTGACGGCCTTCAGCTCCGCGGCGGTCTTCGACACGACCTCGCCGGTGGCCTCGGTGAGGCGGCCCAGCGCATGGTCGTGATGCACCATGGCCTCGCCGTCGGCCGAGAGTTGGATGTCGACCTCGATCGAAAAATTGCCTGCGATCGCAGCCTGCACCGCGCCCGGCATGTTCTCGACGATGCCACGGGAAATGTCATGCAGGCCGCGATGGGCGACCGGCCGGGCTGTCAGCCAATCAGGAGCGCGCATTGTCCGTCAGGCGACCTCGAACACGCCTTCGACCTCGACCGCCGCGTCTGCCGGCAACGAGGCGACGCCGACGGTGGTGCGGGCATGGCGGCCCTTGTCACCGAAGGCGGCGACCATCAGGTCGGAGGCGCCGTTCAGGACCTTCGGCCCATCCAGGAAATCGGGGGCCGAGTTGATGAAGCCGCCAAGGCGCACCACGCGCACGACCTTGTCGAGGTCGCCGAGCGCCGCCTTGACCTGGGCCAGCAAATTGACCGCGCAGCCGCGGGCCGCCGCCGCGCCGTCTTCGATCGAGACGCCGGCGCCCAGCTTGCCCTTGGCGATCAGCTTGCCGGCGGGGTCGAAGCAGACCTGGCCGGAGACGAACAGCAAATTACCGGTGCGCACGAACGGGACGTAATTGGCCACGGGCGTGGGGGCCTCATGCAGCTTGATGCCCTGTTCCGCCAGCTTTTGCTCGACCGTGCCCGCCATGTTCGACCTCGTTGTCCAGAAATTCCATCCCCCCGGCATCCGTGGGAGGCCGGCCGCGCCCTGTTTCGCCCATCGTGCCGCCACATGCAAGCAACCCGCAGCAGGCTGCCTTTTGCCGAGGCGAGGCCGCAGGTTCAACGGTGGGGCCGCAACTTTACGTGAAACGGCCTCAGTTGCGACGCAATGGAACGGTCATTAAAATGTCGAATCTGCGCATCCCAAGACGCGTCCCCAAGGAACAGACATGGTGCACCTTTTCCGGACTTCGCTCGGTGTAATGGCGCTCGCGGCGGCCGGTTTAGGCCTCGCCGACGGCGCGCAGGCCGCCAACGGTCCGTTCCTTGCGCACCAGGCGCTTTACGATCTCAGCCTGGTGAAATCGCGCTCCAATTCGGTCAATAGCGCGCGCGGGCGCATCCTCTACAACTTCACCGGAAGCTCGTGCGAGGGCTACACGTCTGAATTCCGCCAGGTGTCCGAGCTCGACAGCGGGGAGGGCAAGGTCACGCTGAGCGACCTCCGCTCCAACTCCTGGGAAGACGCCGCGGGCAAAAGCTATCGCTTCAAGATCGAGACTCGCATGAACGAGGCCGATGCCGGCCGCGTCGATGGCTCGGCCGAGCGCGACGGGGACCACATCAACGTCAAGCTGAAGCTGCCGGCGCCGAAGAATTTCACCCTCGACGGCAAGATCGTATTCCCGACCGAGCAGATCCAGCGCATCATCGCCGCCGCCAAGGACGGCAAGCCGCTGCTCGAGCTCTCCGTCTATGACGGCTCCGACGACGGCCAGAAGGTCTACAACACGCTGACCGTGATCGGCCAGCCGATCCCCGCCGACCGCGCCGCCGCGCCGGATCCGTCGACCTCCGACGAGCACATGAAATCGCTCAAGCGCTGGCCCGTCACGGTCAGCTATTTCGACCGCGAGGCCCAGCAGAAAGAGGGCGAGCAGACGCCGGTCTACGCGATGGCGTTCGAGCTCTACGAAAACGGCGTCTCGCGCCAGCTCGTGCTCGATTACAACGACTTTGTCATTTCCGGCGCGATGGGCAAGTTCGACGTCAAGGACAGCAAGCCCTGTAATTGAGGGGGTCATGCTCTCTCCTCCGTCATTGCGAGTGTAGCGAAGCAATCCAGAATCCCTCTGCGGCTGGCAGTCTGGATTGCTTCGTCGCAAGAGCTCCTCGCAATGACGGGGCTGGCTCTCCCGTCCCTCACCAGCTACGCTCCCTCCCAACCAAAAACCCCAGGGAGGCAACCCATGCCCAAGCTCGATCATCTCCGTCCCAGCGGCCTGCATCACAATCCCGCCTATTCCCACGTCGTCACCGCGACCGGCGCGCGCACCATCTACATTTCGGGACAGGTCTCGACCGACGAGGAGGGGCGGATCGTCGGCGAGGGCGATATCGCCGCGCAGACCACGCAGGTGATGCAGAATCTCGGACACGCGCTGGAGGCAGCCGGCGCGAGCTATTCCAACATCGTGAAGATCACGACCTTCGTCGTGAACTACAAGCCGGAGCTGCGCCCCATCATCGGCAAGGCCCGCTCGGCCTTCTTCGAAGGCATGGAGCCGCCGGCCTCGACCTTGGTCGGCGTCTCCGCGCTCGCCGCGCCGGAATGGCTGATCGAGATCGAGGCGATCGCCGTCGCGGATTGATTTTCGTAGCCCGGATGAAGTGCAGCGCAATCCGGGAAGCCTGCCGCCGGGCTACAAGTGCCTCTCGCTCGAAATCCCGTGAAGAACAGCCATCGCTTCGTCGGCCCTGTCGTCGGGTACAAGCAGATGGTCGTGGTGGAAGGCCGACACCGCGTTCACGCTGATGCCGGCTTCAGCGAGACGGGCCGTGATCGCGGCCAGGAAGCCCACCGCGTCGAGTGCCGAGTGAACCGTCAGGGTGATCAGGCGCGAGGGGAACGCGTAGCGCAGCCCCGCCGCTTCGGCCTCTTCGCGAGAGATCACCAGCGTCGTGCCTTCCTGTTCGCGGAACGTCAGCTGCGGTTTGAGTGCTTCGGGAATGGCCTCGCTGGTCGGGATCGTGCAAAATACGAAGGTGCCGTCCAGCATCTTCGGCCTCATGTGTCTCAGCAGCGCGCCGAGATTGTGCTCGCCCGTCATGGTGCCAGCTCCTGCAGGATCGTTTGAGCCCTTGCGCAGCTATCGGCGCCGGCGGCTGTTGAAGCCATGACGGGCATACGTTCGTATATCTCCCCGAATCCTTCTCATGCCCCGATCTTACGCTCGTACAATTGAGTGACGGCGGCGGATTCTTACAATTTGAGTCCACTCGGGTCACTACGAGGAAGCTCAATGAATGTCGTCATTCGCAAGCTCAACGGTTTGTGGCACCTCATTGTCGGGTCTTGTCAGATCCGAACTCCGTTCCTGGAAACGCAGGATCGGCAGCTGGTCGTTCAATATGCCCGGCGCGTCTATCCGGGTGCGCGGATATTCGAACGCGATTGAGTTGAGCAGGTCTCGATCACTCGGGCTGTCCTGTTTCGGGGCCCTCATACGCGATCCCGCGGATCACCGCCGCGCTGCCGAATTTCTTGCGCAGGCTGTCCACGGCGCGCTCGGCGTGGGCGGCGCGGCGGTCGAGCATGTCGGTGTCGTCGGCGGGCGAGCCCTCGCGCAGTGCGCTGACGCCGGCGCCCATCAGGCGGAAGGCGGTGCCGTCGGTCTCCTTGGCCAGCATCTCGCGGCAGATCGAGAAGATCTTTGCGGCGAGCTGGGTCGGGGCCGCGATCGATTGCGAGCGCGTGCGCTGGCGGAAATCGGCGGTCTTCAGCTTCAGCGTGACGGTCGAGCCGGCGAGTTCGCTGCTCTTGAGCCGTGACGATGTCTTCTCGCACAGCCGCCACAGGATCTTCTCCAGCGTCGCGAAATCGCGGATGTCGGTCTCGAAGGTGGTTTCGCTTGAAATCGTCTTGGCGCCCCGATCAGGCTCGACGCGGCGGTCGTCGATGCCGCGCGCGAGCCGCCATAGCCTGCGGCCGTCGCTCGGAAACTGCCGCATCATCTCGATCTCGTCGGCCTTTTGCAGATCGGCGATGATGCGGAAACCGCGCTGCACCAGCCGCTCCTGAGTGGCCGGTCCGACGCCGAAGATGAAGCCGACGGGCTTGTCGGCAAGCATCGATCGCGCTTCCTCCTGGTCGAGCGCGGCGAAGCCCCGGGGCTTGTCGAGGTCGGAGGCGATCTTGGCCAAAAACTTGTTGCAGGACAGGCCGACCGAGACGGAGATGCCGATGTCCCGCTCGACGTTGCGGGCAAAGCGCGCCAGCACTTTTGCCGGGATCATGCCGTGCACCCGTTCGGTGCCGGAGAGATCGAGGAACGCCTCGTCGATCGAGAGCGGCTCGACCAGCGGCGTCAGCGCCTGCGTGGCCTGGCGCACCTCGCGGCCGACGCGGACATATTTGGCCATATCCGGCGGGATCACGGTCGCGTGCGGGCAGGCCTCCAACGCCTTGAACATCGGCATGGCGGAGCGCACGCCGTAGGTGCGAGCGATGTAGCAGGCGGCCGACACCACGCCGCGTTTTCCTCCGCCAATGATGACCGGCTTGTCGGCAATGTCAGGATTGTCGCGCTTCTCGACCGTCGCATAGAAGGCGTCGCAGTCGATGTGGGCGATGGTCAGGCCTGCGAGCGCGCGGTGACGGACGAGGCGAGGGGAACCGCAGGCGGAACAGCGCCTCACGCCCATGTCCAGATCGGCCAGACAGTCCCGGCAGAAGCAGCGGGGCCCGGCCGTATCAGGGGCGGTCACGGCACGTCGCGCTCCCAGGAGGGGTCGCCGAGCGCGTCGCCGAGGACCTGCCGCGCCGCTGCGACGTTGGTCGGATGCAGTTCCGCGGTCGAGGCAAAGGCCTTCACGGTGGCGTCATCGCGCATCACGAAATCGAGCACGCTGAGCAGGAAATTCGGGTCCGCGGCGGCATTGCGCAGGGTCTCCGGACCGACCCCCGTCTCGGCGAGAAACAGGCCCAGCCGCTCGGGATCGCTCGCAACGAAAGAGAGCGCCTGAATCGCAACGATTTCAGCGACTTCGCGGGGGTTGTGAACAGGCTTTTTCAAGGGGACGGTTTGCCTTTCCGTTAACTTTCGGTCTCTAATTTGGAATCATCATGCCCGAGTCTCGGCCCTGAGTCTTCCGACCCCAGGCAAGCAACTGGAAACCACATCGCAGAAAGTCGACCCTCGGGTTTAACGAAACTCAAGCGAATCTGAGGCTAGTTTGAATCCAGTTTTCGAAGCGCCGGCGAGCGGCGCCTGAGGCGTTACATGTATGGGTCTGCGGACCAATCAGGAGGGCGGGATGGCTAAGACCGTCCTGATCGTGGAAGACAACGAGCTCAACATGAAGCTCTTCCGCGACCTGTTGGAGGCGCACGGCTACCAGACCTCCGGCACCAGCAACGGCTACGAGGCGCTCGACCTCGTTCGCAAGATGCGGCCCGACCTCGTGCTGATGGATATCCAATTGCCGCAGGTCTCCGGGCTCGAGGTGACGCGCTGGATCAAGGACGATCCGGAGCTGCGTTCCATTCCCGTCGTCGCGGTCACGGCGTTCGCGATGAAGGGCGACGAAGAGCGCATCCGCGAGGGCGGCTGCGAGGCCTATTTGTCCAAGCCGATCTCGGTCGGCAAATTCATTGAGACGGTCCGGCGTTTCATCGGATAGGAAGTGAGTTCACAGTGTCCGCGCGTATCCTGGTCGTCGATGACGTCCCTGCCAACGTCAAGCTGCTCGAGGCCCGCCTCTCTGCCGAATATTTCGACGTGATGACCGCCTCGAACGGCACCGAGGCGCTGGCGATCTGTCAACGCGCCGAATGCGACATCATCCTGCTCGACGTGATGATGCCCGACATCGACGGCTTTGAAGTCTGCCGCCGCCTCAAGACCGATCCGGCCACGCACCACATTCCTGTCGTCATGGTGACGGCGCTCGACAGTCCCTCGGACCGCAACCGCGGGCTGGAAGCGGGCGCCGACGACTTCCTGACCAAACCCGTCTCCGACGTCGTGCTGATCGCGCGGGTGCGCTCGCTGACGCGGCTGAAGATGATGACCGATGAGCTGCGCATGCGCGCCATCACCTCGCTCGAGATCGGCATGCAGGCGCCCGAGCGCAGCGCCGTGGCCGACACCGGCAAGGGTGGCCGCATCCTGCTGGTGGACGACCGTCCGTCCTCCTACGAGCGGCTGGCGACGATCCTCGCCGCCGAGCACACCATCGACGTCGAACCGAACCCGACGGAAGCGCTGTTCCACGCCGCCGAGGGCAATTACGATTTGCTGATCGTCTCGCTCGACCTCAACAATTTCGACGGCCTCCGCCTCTGCAGCCAGGCGCGCTCGCTGGAGCGCACGCGCCATGTGCCGATCCTGGCGATCGCGGACCCCGAGAACTCGACGCGGCTGCTCCGCGGCCTCGAGATCGGGGTCAACGACTATCTGCTGCGTCCCATCGACAAGATCGAGCTCTTGGCGCGGGCCCGCACCCAGATCCGCCGCCGCCGCTATACCGATCATCTGCGCGACAACGTGCAGAACTCGATCGAGATGGCGATCACGGACGCGCTCACCGGCCTGCACAATCGCCGCTACATGGAGAGCCATCTGGCGACGCTCGCCGAGCAGGCCGCGACCCGCGGCAAGCCGCTGGCGCTGATGATCCTGGACATCGACTTCTTCAAGTCCATCAACGACAATTACGGCCACGACGCCGGCGACGACGTGCTGCGCGAGTTCGCGGTGCGGGTGCGCAAGTCGATCCGCGGCATTGATCTGGCCTGCCGCTACGGCGGCGAGGAGTTCGTCATCGTCATGCCGGAGACCGATCTCCACGTCGCCGGCATGGTCGCCGAGCGCCTGCGCCGCTCGATCGCGGGCGAGCCGTTCGCGATTCACAAAGGGGCGAAGCGCATCGAGGTCACGATCTCGATCGGCCTGACCACGCTGGAGCAGAAGGGCGAGGCGGTCGCCGACGTGCTCAAGCGCGCCGACACCGCGCTCTACCGCGCCAAGCACGACGGGCGTAATCGGGTGGTATCGCAGGCGGCGTAAGGTCCGGCTGCGCAAAATCGCGAAAACAACCCCATGCACAGTAGCCGGCGTTAGCTCGATCAATAGGTTAGGCGAGGGCAGCGAAATCGCTCGTGCGGAGGAGCGCGCCGTTCGACGCGTCCGGGCAATACAGGAGTGTAACGAAGCATCACGGTCTGTCCCGATGCGGCAGCAAGAGTCCGGCCAGAGAGAAATCGCCAGACATTGCTTCCGGGCCTCGGCGGCCCGGGCAAAACAGCTCCGGAGTGACGGGGCGCGTGGGGTTACGGGACTGACCTGTGCAGTCCACTCCTCTCAGGAGCGCTTGGGGCGCTAGCCGATGAATTGCGTCTGCATCGCGGGATTAGTCGCGCCAAACTGGGCCAGATAGCAAAATCCTGCAGCCACTAACGTGAAGCCTCCTCCGAACATGCAAAGGGCGAGAATAAAACCGAAAAGTCCTGCGCTCGCTAGTGTGTTAGCCTCGGCTGATCGCTCTTCCTCTGTGATCGCGTGCCTCTCGACATTCCACGGCGGTGTTTATCTCCGCTCCTTTCAAGCAAGCCGCCCCCGCCTTGCTATCTCGTCCTCAAGCTTTTTCAGCAACTTGAGGAGTGCGGGACCGTCCATGTCCTCACGCGCGGCGCGCATATAGTGCTCCAAAATCGTCGGCCCGGTTTCTGACAAAGGCCCTGGCTTGTTTCCCATTACCGTCTCCGATCCAAGAAGGCGGGAGCATTTCGATCTCCGCCTTCTGCTGATATGCGATAAGCGGAAAAATGTCGCATATGCGGTCTTTGCAGGGTGGTCAATTTTGCTCACATTGAGCGGTGACCGCATCCCTTCAGGGGATCAAGCGTTCCAGAGAGACTGTGGCGGAGGTTGATGCCACGACCCGGCCTCCGCCGTCTCTGACCTCGATCTTGGTGAAGCCTGTCCTGCGGTGACGGGCGTGATCGAGAATAGCTTGGCCTAGAGCTCAAGAGCTCGCGTCTCGGCAGCGCTCAGATCGGTAACTTCGGCCCCTTCGTCACCGATAAAAACGCCGCCGTCATGGTGGATATCGAAGGGGTAAATTGGCATGGGCGTTCAATCAGCCCATGGCCTCAAGGTTCCTAAGGTCCAGCCCTCAAGGGAGCGGCTACTACGCCAGCAGCCAGGCTGCGACAGCGTGGACAAGCAAAAAGAGCACGTACAGCCAGCCGGACATCGCGATGGTTATGGTGGCAAAGAAGAGTGAGCCGAGGACTAAATCAGCCAATCTCCCGCTCGCGGCCTTGAGAGGTGCCATCGGCGGGATCGAGGCGGGTGCGATCGGGAAGTGTTCGACGCCGAACGGGTGGGCCATCTTTGCCCCTCTCATGGCTGGCAGGGGAGCGCAAAAGCGGTCTCTCAGCCACCGACGTCTGCAGGACGAGCCATTGATCGGTGATGCGTCTTCAATGCGCGATGATAGGCAAGGTTCAATTCGTCCCTGAGGAGTGCCATTCCACTCCCTCAGGGATGCTGGACCACTCTCTTGCCCCGTTTCATCGCCGGCTTCGCTTCCCCGCCCACATCCACCCCCGCATTCCGCAGCAGCACCTTCGCCGCTTCCTTCGCCGCACGCGCCATCGCCGGATCGTCGCGGACGAGGTCCTGCGCGATCGAGCCGTCGACCAGCAGCACCAGCTGCGTTGCGAGCGCATCCGCCTCCGCCACGCCGAGCTCGTTCAGGCGGTCGCGAAACCAGAGGCGGCGGCTTTCCTTGAAGGCGATCGCGATCTTCTTCACGGCACGGTCGGCCGGGCCGAGCTCGGCGACCGCGTTGACGAACGGGCAGCCGCGAAAGTCCTTGGCCGCAAACCGCCGCTCCAGCGAATCGAAGGTGGCGAGGATCTGCTCGGCCGGCGGCTTGTCGGAGGGGCGCGCGCTCACGAAGCGGCGCTCGAGATAAGCCGCAATCAGCGCGTCCTTGGAGGGGAAGTGGTTGTACAGCGTGCGTTTGCTGATGCCGATCTCGGCCGCGATGGTGTCGACGCCGATGGCACGAATGCCCTGCAGATAGAACAGCTTGTCGGCGGTCTCGAGGATCCGCTCTTTCATCGTCTGTGGGGCGGGCGGGGGAGCCATGCAGTGGAATGCGTCCTGTTCGCTTGACAGCACAGGTCGATCATAGCCTAAGTACACAGGTCTGTGTAACCAAAATCAACCGATATTTCAGACGACGGCATTTGCGCCGTGTCCGCGAGGGAGAAGAATATGCCCCTGTTGCAGGTCCTGCGTCCGACATTGCCCATCCTGATCGGCGCCTCGATCATGCTGACGCTCAGCATGGGGCTGCGGCAGAGCCTCGGCATCTTCATGCAGCCGCTGACGCACGACATCCACATTTCGATCTCGGATTTCACGCTGGCGCTGGCAGTGCAGAACCTCGCCTGGGGCTTTCTCCAGCCGCTCGCCGGCGCGATGACGGTGCGCTACGGCTTCCGCCCGATCATGATCGTCGGCGCGCTGATGTACATCGCAGGCCTCCTTCTGATGGCGACCGCGAACGGCCTCGTCAGCATCATGATCGGCGCCGGCGTGTTGATCGGCACATCGCTCGCCTGCACCGCGGCCGCGATCGCGATGTCGGTGGCGGCACGCGCGGTGCCCGCAACGGTGCGCTCCACCGTGCTCGGCATCGTCTCCGGCGCGGGCTCGCTGGGCGCGCTGCTGTCGGCGCCGATCGGGCAGATGCTCAATGAGGGGTTTGGCTGGCGCGTCGGGCTCGCCGGCTTCGTCGTCATGTCGGTGCTGATGATTCCGGCCGCGTGGTACGCGGGGCGCGTCGACCAGATCCCGCTGCCGAAGCCGGCTGCCGACGAGATCGACGATGCCACGGCTGCGACCGCGGCGAGGACCGCGTTCGGCAATGCCTCCTTCGTGGTGATGACCTGCGCCTATCTCGTCTGCGGCATGCAGCTGGTCTTCCTCACCACGCATCTGCCGTCATACCTTGCGATCTGCGGCCTCGATCCGATGCTGAGCGCGCAGACGCTCGGCATGATCGGCGGCTTCAACGTGCTCGGCTCGCTGTTCTTCGGCTGGGCCGGCGAGCGCTGGAACAAGCTGGCGCTGCTGGGTGCGATCTACATCCTGCGCTCGCTGGCGCTAGCCTGGTACTTCATGCTGCCGGCAACGCCGTTCTCGACGTTGCTGTTCGGCGCCATCATGGGCTTCCTCTGGATGGGCGTAGGGCCGCTGGTCGCGGGCGCGGTCGCCGAGATGTTCGGCCTGCGCTGGCAGGCGATGATCCAGGGCCTCGCCTTCATGAGCCACCAGATCGGCAGCTTCCTCGGCGCCTATGGCGGCGGAGTGCTCTACGACGCGCTCGGCTCCTACACCATGGCCTGGCGCATCGGCGTGGCGCTGGGCTTGGCCGGCGGCATCGTGCAGGTCGCGTTCGCGCTGCTCCGGCCGTCGCAACCTCCGTCGCCGGTGTTGGAGGCGGCGTGAGGCGTTCGGTCCCCGCGCGATGCTGTGCATCGCGCCACTCGCACCTCAGGCGACGACGGCTTCGCCGTCGCGCCGGGATGACGGATTGGGATAAGCGCTTGCAGCAACCGGCGAGCGGTATGGACTAGCGATGTCCCGACCGCTTGAGATCGGCGACCTTGAACCTGTTGCCGGCCTGCAGGCTGCTGCAAAACCAGTGGGCTCTGTTTCGAAACTCGCCCAGGAACACCTTCGTCTCGACGCAATTTTCGTAGGATGTGTGGGTGATGGTGTCTCGGCACGTCGGCGAGAAAGGTCCATAGTTCACATTGCCGCCCGACTCGCTGCATCCAATCCAGGGCTCCTTGCCGTGCCGGAAGCTTGATGCACAGCCACCGTTGCAGCTGCTGGCGACTTTCTCCAGGCTGGCTATCCTCCCCATCACAGAACCTGGTGCATAGGAAGGCGTGCGCGCGGTTGCCGTTCGAGTGGTTGACGCAGTCCGACGCGGCGCCGTTGTGTTCGCTCCCCGCTCCGACACGTGCGGCTTTGCCACCTGCTTCGGCGCATCGATAGTGACGGGGGGAAGCGTGGCGGCGGGGCCTGTCGGGATTTGCGACGCTGCCGGGGCGCACAGCAAGGCGGTTGACAAGACAGCGATCGTTGAAGGCACGACAAGGCTCGATGACAATCTCATGACCATGTCCTTCCCAAATCCGGGCGGAAATTCCGTGCCGGGAAGTGCACGGTAACAGACATTACGGGTCGAGCAACTGAAGGTTGAAGAGCCGTTTGCGTAATGATGGGCCATGGTGGTCAGGAGAAAGTGGAGCACGTCAATTCATTGTGCGCTGCAGAGCCGGGGCCCATGCGGCCGCAGCGTCGCGTATCGCGTTCTGGGTCCCGGCTCTGCGCAGCAGCGCAAAGGCGCGCTGCAGCGCGTCCGGGACACGAGAGGGCCAAAATGAAACGGGGCCCGAAAGGGCCCCGCAAAACGCTTCAATGCTTGTCCGCGATCTGACTTGATCTTTTACTTGATCTTGGCTTCGCGGAATTCGACGTGCTTGCGCGCGACCGGGTCGTACTTCTTCTTGACCAGCTTGTCGGTCATGGTGCGCGAATTCTTCTTGGCGGTGTAGTAGAAGCCGGTGTCGGCCGAGGACACGAGCTTGACCTTGATGGTGACCGCTTTGGCCATGTTCTGAACCTCAGAAAATTGGGGAATCTGGAGCCGGCCAAACGGCCCGCGTTGGCCGGCAACCTAGCCAGAAACCGACTGATGTCAAGGTTTTAGGGGGCGGAAACCACCCAAAACGGCCCGATTATCCCTCGAAGAACCGATTTTTGGGGCGCGGCAGGCCCAGATTCTCCCTCAAAGTGGGCCCTTCATACTCTTTGCGGAAAATCCCGCGCCGCTGCAGCTCCGGGACCACCTTGTCGACGAAATCGTCGAGCCCGGCGGGCAGGAACGGGAACATGATGTTGAAGCCGTCGGAGCCGCGCCCGACCAGCCATTCCTCCATCTGGTCGGCGATGGTTTTGGCGGTGCCGACGAAGGACAGCCCGCCATAGCCGCCGACGCGCTGGGCGAGCTGGCGCACCGTCAGCTTGTCGCGCTTGGCGAGGTCGACCATGCGCTGCCGGCCGCTCTTGCTGGCGTTGGTCTCGGGGATGTCAGGCAATTGGCCGTCCGGATCGAAGCCCGAGGCATCGGTGCCGAGGATGACCGAGAGCGAGGCGATGGCGCTATCGTAATGCACGCGGCTGTCGAGCAGCGCGCGTTTCTCCTTGGCCTCATCGACGCTGTCGCCGACCACGACGAAGGCGCCGGGGAGGATCTTCAGATGCTCGGGATCGCGGCCGATGGTCTCCATGCGGCCCTTGATGTCGGCATAGAGCTTCTGTCCGTCGGCGAGGCTGCCGCCGCCGGTGAACACGGCTTCCGCCGTTTCGGCGGCGAGCTGCTTGCCGTCCTCGGAGGCGCCGGCCTGCACGATCACCGGCCAGCCCTGCACGGGACGCGCGATGTTGAGGGGGCCACGTACCTTCAGATATTTGCCGTTGTGATCGAGCGTATGCATTTTCGAAGGATCGAAGAATAGCCCGCTCTCGACATCGCGCACGAAGGCATCGTCGGCGAAGGAATCCCACAGGCCCGTGACGACATCGTAGAACTCGCGGGCGCGCTTGTAGCGCTCGGCATGCTCCATGTGATCGTCGAGGCCGAAATTCAGGGCCGCGTCCGGGTTCGATGTCGTGACGATATTCCAGCCGGCGCGGCCGCCGCTGAGATGGTCGAGCGAGGCGAAGCGCCGCGCGACGTGATAGGGCTCGTCGAAGGTGGTCGAGCCGGTGGCGATCAGGCCGATCCGGTCGGTGACCGCCGAGAGCGCCGACAGCAGCGTGAACGGCTCGAAGGAGGTGACGGTGTGGCTGCGCTTGAGCGCATTGACCGGCATGTTCAGCACGGCGAGGTGATCGGCCATGAAGAAGGCGTCGAACTTGCCGGCCTCGAGCTTCTGGATCAGCTGCTTGATGTGCGAGAAGTTGAAATTGGCGTCAGGCCAGGCCCCGGGATAGCGCCAGGCGCCGGTGTGGATGCTGATCGGGCGCATGAACGCGCCAAGCTTGAGTTGCCGTTGTGCCATCGCCCGGTGTCCGTTCTTGGTGACGCTGAGGAAAGACATAGGGACGCCGGGGAGCTGCGCCATTGGGGGAGGCGGGAAGATTTTTTCGTTTTTCGATGTCCGCTCAGCACAATCGCGTCATTCCGGGGCGCGCCCCTTCGCGCGAGCCACGATGCGCAATTGCGCATCTGAGAATCCATCAAGCCGCGCACACCGAGGAGGGCTACTGCCCCCGGGCCCTTTGATCGAAGGCGCTCAGCACGGCGAGCGTCATCGCGGTGACGCCGGTCTGGATGGTCGGTTTCGGCACCGGGGCGAATTGCGGCGAGTGATTGCCGGGAAGCGGCGGGCCGCTGCCGTTGCGCGCGGCGGCGACGCGGTCGGGCTCATAAACGCCGATGTTGAAGAACATCGACGGCACGCCGGCGTTGACATATTCCGAATAGTCTTCGCTGGTCGTGTTCGCAGGGCTGACGTTGAGCTTGTCGCCGAAGGCCGCTTTCAGCACCCGCTCGGCCTGGCCGACCACCGCGGCATCGTTCACTACCGCCTTGGTGCCTTCGTCGAGGTGGATTTCGGGCGCAGGCGCATCCGCCATCGCCGCCACCGCTTTCGCCGTTCGCTCGATCCCGGCCAGCATCCTCGCGCGCACCTGCGGCTTGAAGCTGCGGATCGTGCCGATCACCCTGGCCTCGTCGGGGATGACATTGCCGGCGGTGCCGGCGTGGATCGCGCCGATGGTGACAAGGCCGAATTCGGTCGGGTCCTTCTCGCGGCTGATCACGCTCTGGACATCGACGACAAAGCGCGATGCCATCATCACGGGATCGATGGTCGCCTGCGGTATCGCGCCATGACCGCCGCGGCCGACGAATCTGATGAAGAGACCGTCGACATTCGACGATCCGACCCCGACCCTGTAGGTCACGGAGCCGTAGGCCCCACTGCCGTCGTGCAGGGCAAATCCCGCATCGGGCTTCGGAAAGCGGGTGAACAGGCCATCGGCGATCATCGCCCTTGCGCCCGCGACCTCTTCCTCGGCGGGCTGCGCGATGAACATCAGCGTACCGTGCCACTGGTCCTTGATGCCGACCAGGGTCTTCGCCGTGCCGACCCAGCTCGCCATGTGGATGTCATGGCCGCAGCTATGGGCGACGAATGTCTCGCGGCCCTGCCAGATCTGCTTGTCGCGGCTGGCATAGGGCAGGCCGGTCTTCTCCTCCATGGGTAGCGCATCAAGCTCGGTGCGAACCATGATGGTGGGACCGTCACCGTTCCTGTAGATGGCAACAAGGCCCGTCTTGCCGACGTGCTCGGTGACTTCAAAACCAATCGCACGCATCTCGCCGGCGAGTTTCGCCGCAGTCTTCTCCTCCTGGAAGGCAATCTCGGGATGGGCGTGGATGTCCTTATAGAGCGCGTCGAGCTTCGGATATTCGCTCTCGAAGGCGGTCTCGATGGTTTGCTTCAACCTGGCGACGTCGAGCTCCGCATGGGCGGACGGCGAGAGCAGGCTATACAACGCCACGGAAGCGAGTAGAGGCCTTACGAAGCGCATCATCCGATCCTCCGGTTGTTTTTAAGCGCTCTTTTATTCACCTAGCACATCTCGTCGCATCTTTCCGCCATAGAAATGGAAGAACGGCACCGGCGCATCGCGGCGGAGCGGGCTGTCGCGTTGAGCAGGTTGCGCGTCATCGGATGCAGATTGGCGAGCGGTTTTGAGCCGAGCCCGACCCAGAGCGGCTTGTCCAGCCCCGCATCGAGGCGTCTCTTCGAACCAATCCGCTGCTTGCGCCGACCAAGCCATGACCCCGCGAGGAGACCCTTCATGGCCGGCGCAATGACCTTGGACGGCGGCATCGTCCGCATCGACCGGCCCATGCCATGGGTCGGCCGGCTGCTGTCGCTGCCGCTGCTGGCGGCAAGCGGCTATCTGCTGTGGAATGTCGCGCTCGGCCTGCGCCAGGATTTCTTCGGCTTCGGAAGGCTCGCCGACGATCTCGTGCCGGTGCTGGTGTTCACGGGGTTCGGGCTGCTCGTCGGCATCCCCGGCATCATCCTGCTGACGTTCCGCTACTTCGTCGTGCTCAACGAGACGCTGCGCCAGATCGTGATCACCAGGCAGTTCGGCCCGCTGAACATTCGCTCGTCGCGCAATCTCGCCGACTATCACTTCATCAGCGTCATCGACGACTACGATACGGATCTGAGGACGTACGACGTCAATCTCTGCGGCAACAAGGGCATCGAGCCGATCACACTTCAGAGCTTCACGCGTCGAGAGGAGGCGGATCAGCTCGCAAGCGAGATCGGCCGCGTCCTCAAGCTGCCGACGCGCGATTATGTCGGCACCGAGCCGGACGCGGACTGACTAGCCCAAAATATCCTTCTGCATCTTGCCGCCGTAGAAATGGAAGAACGGCACCGGCGCATCGTGGCGCAGCGGGCCGGTGGCAAGGCGGGTGTGGAGCTCGTTGAGCACGTTGCGCGTCATCGGATGCAAATCGGCCAGCGGCTTGGAGCCGAGCTCGACCCAGACCAGTTCGACCAGTTCGGCATCGGCATGGATCACGCCGTCGACGCGGTGGGCGATCGCGGAGGCGTCCGCGGTGAAGAAGCGCGTGTCGAACCGCTTGACGCGGCCGGGCGGGGTGATCGCGCGCGCGATCAGGAACAGGCTGGAGGGATCGGGCAGCAGGCCCGCATCGGCAAACGGCTTCCAGGGGCCGTCGAGTTTTGACACTTTGCCCTCGGCCGTCCGCCCGAGGCAGAGGCCGGTTTCTTCGCAGGCCTCGCGGATCGCGGCAATGGCGAGCGACTTCGCGCGCGAGGCCGGCGTCTTTGGGCTGCCCTTGGCGAGATTGGCCTCCAGTTCGGCGGTGATGGGCGCAGCACAGGGCACGCGATAGTCGGCCTTGTCGACGCGTCCGCCGGGGAAGACGAACTTGCCGGGCATGAACACCACCTTGTCGTGGCGCTTGCCGACCAGCACTTTCGGAATGGCACCGCTGCGGTCGACCAGGATCAGCGTTGCCGCATCCCTCGGACGGAAATAGGGATGATGATCGGCTTCCTTCTCCTCGTGGACCTTGGCCTTCTCCGCGACTTGCGCAATATCCGTCATGTCCTCACCCAACGCTTTTTACTTCTTGCTTACACCGGCGGAATACCATCCGGAGGGTTCTCGTCAAACCCGTGCATGCGCAGAGCCCATTGCAGGCCGACCACAGCTCCCTTCACCGGCTGTAGCAGCGCGAGCGAGGCGACGAAGGTGAAGGGCAGATAGGCCGCGAAGCTGAGCCAGACCGGCGTCGTGTAATTGGTCTCGATCCAGAGGATCGTGGGCACCACGATGTGACCGACGATGACGATCACGAGATAGGCGGGCAGATCGTCGGCGCGGTGCGGCGTGAAATCGAGGCCGCATTTGGCGCAATCGTCTGCGGTCTTCAGGAAGGCGCGGAACAGTTTGCCCTCGCCACAGCGCGGGCAGCGGCCGCGAAAGCCGCGCTTCATCGCCGTCCAGAGATCGCGCTTCTCGACGAGACCCGTCTCGCGCGTCCAGATTTTTGGGGCCGTGCTCATCGTCACCATGCTTTGCCCTTTTTACCGCCGCCTTTGCCCTTGTTCTTTCCTTTATTCTTTCCCTGGCCCTTCTTCCCCTTGCCGGATTTTGGCTTTCCCGGCTTGCGTTTTCTATCCGGGCTGCGTCCGGGCTGCGCCTTGAACGAGGGGCGGCGCTGCGGACCGGATGGTCTGCGTTCGCGCGGCGCGGTCTCACTGGAGGACGACAGCAGCTCGAAGCGCAGCGCGCCCGCGATCGGCGCTGCCTCGATCAGGCGGACGTCGACCACGTCCCCCAGCTGATACATGGTGCGGCTGCGCGTGCCGACGAGGGCGTGTCGGCTCTCGTCATAGTTGAAATATTCCGTGCCGAGGGATCGGATCGGGATCAGGCCGTCGGCGCCGGTCTCGGCGAGCTTGACGAACAGGCCGGCGCGGGTGACGCCGGAGACCCGGCCCTGGAAACTCGCGCCGATGCGATCAGCCAGGTGATGGGCAATCAGCCGGTCGACGGTCTCGCGCTCCGCCTTCATCGCGCGGCGCTCGGTCACCGAGATGTGGGCTGCGACCTCGCCGAGGCTTTCCGGCGTCTCGCTGTCGGGCAGGGCGCCTTCGCCGAGACCGAGCGCTCGGACCAGCGCGCGGTGCACGACGAGGTCGGCATAGCGGCGGATCGGCGAAGTGAAATGCGCGTAGCGGCGCAAATTCAGGCCGAAGTGCCCGTAATTCTCCGAAGAGTATTCGGCCTGCGCCTGGGCGCGCAGCACGACCTCGCTCACCAGCGGGTAATAATCATGGCCTTCGAGCTGGGCCAGCACGCGGTTGAATGTGGTGGGACGCAGAGCGCCTGATTTGGCGAAGGGAACGTCGAGCGTCTCCAGAAATTCCGCGAGTGCGTGGACCTTTTCCAAGGTTGGCTCGTCATGCACGCGGTAGATCAGCGGGAGCGACTTCTTCTCCAGCATCTCGGCGGCTGCGACGTTGGCGAGGATCATGAACTCCTCGATCAGCTTGTGCGCGTCGAGGCGCTCGGGCACGACGACCCGGTCGACCGTGCCGTCGCTCTTCAGGAGGATCTTGCGCTCGGGCAGATCGAGATTGAGCGGATCGCGCTCGTCGCGGGCGCGCTTGGCGCAGGCATAGGCGGCATAGAGCGGCCTCAATATCGGATCGAGCAGGGGGCCGGTGGTGTCATCAGGCCGGCCGTCGATCGCGGCCTGCGCCTGCGCGTAGCTCAGCTTGGCCGCCGAGCGCATCAGGATGCGGTGGAAGCTGTGCGAGCGCTTGCGGCCGTCGGGGCCGAGCACCATGCGCACCGCGAGCGCGCCACGCGGCTCGCCCGGCACCAGCGAGCAGAGATCGTTCGAGATGCGCTCGGGCAGCATCGGCACGACGCGGTCGGGGAAATAGACCGAATTGCCGCGGTCGAGCGCGTCGCGGTCGAGCGCGCTGCCCGGCTGGACGTAGAAGCTGACATCGGCAATGGCGACGTTGACGATGAAGCCGCCCTTGTTGTTGGGATCTTCATCGGGCTGCGCGTGCACCGCGTCGTCGTGATCCTTGGCGTCGGGCGGATCGATGGTGAGAAGCGGCACGTCGCGCCAATCCTCGCGGCCCTTCAAATTGGCCGGCTCCGCCGCTTCCGCATCGCGCATCGCGGCGGGCGAGAATTGCAGCGGGATGTCGTGGGCGTAGATCGCGATCAGGCTGATCGCCTTCTCCGACTTGACCGAGCCGAGCTTCTCTTTCACCCGGCCGGACGCCAGCCCAAAGCTGCGCGTGCGGACGATGTCGACGCTGACGAGATCGCCGTCCTGCGCGCCGTGTGTGTCGGCCGCGGCGATGTTCAGCTCGCGGTCCGCGGACTTCTTGTCGACGGGCACGAGCCGTCCGCCGCCTTCGGGCAGGCTGCGAAACACGCCGAGGATGCGGCTCTTGGCCTTGTCGAAGACCTTGATGATGTGGCCGCGATAGGCGGGGCCTTCGGTCTCGGACGTCGGCTCGACGCGTAGCAGCACGCGATCGCGGACGCCGGCGACGGTGCCTGGCTTTGGCCGGCGCGGCATCTGGATGCGGATTTTGGGGGGCTCGCCGCTTTCGACCTCGTCCCATTCGGTGGGGGAGGCGATCAATTCGCCGTCCTGGTCGCGGCCGGTAATGTCGGCGACCAGCGTCGGCGGCAGCGCGTCCGGCTCGGACACCTTGTGGCGCTTCTTCTTGACGGTTCCGTCGTCGGCGAGCTCGCGCAATATGCGCTTGAGCTCGACGCGATCGGCGTTCTTCAGGCCGAACTCGCGCGCAATTTCGCGGGTGCCGACGTTTCCTTGATTTGCCTTGATGAAGGCGACGATGGCTTGCCTGTCGGGAAAGCCACGGTCATTCTTGCGTTTCACTTAACCTCTAATTCTTGATCTCAAGTCTTGCCGGCACTCTTCTTGGCCGGGGCCTTGGGGGCGGCTGCCTTGGTCGGCGACGTCTTTGCGGTCGACGACACGGCTGCGCGCGCCTTGCTGGTGGATTCAGTTTTCGATTTGGCCGCCTTCTTCGCGGCCGGTTTCTTCTTCGGCGCGGCGTCATCGCCGTCCGCAGCCTTCTCTGCAGTCTTCTTGGCCTTGGCCGGTTTCGCTGCCTTCTTCGGCTTCTTGCCGCCGCCCTTGGCAGCCCGCTCGTCGATCAGCGCGATCGCCTGTGCCAGCGTGACGGTGTCCTTTTCGAACTCGGCGGGGATCGTCGCGTTGACACCGCCGGCGGTGACATAGGCGCCGTAGCGGCCGCTCTTCACGGTGACGGTGCCGAGCGAGGGATGATCGCCGATCGCCTTGCCGGGATCGGCGCCGAAGCGGCGGCTCGGGCCTTTGGCGACCTTTTCCGCGATCAGCGTCACCGCCCGGTTGAGGCCGATGTCGAACACTTCGTCGCCGGCCTCCAGGCTGGCGTAGGTCTTCTCATGCTTGACGAACGGCCCGAAGCGGCCGAGGCCTGCGGTGATCGGCTGGCCGGTTTCCGGATGTTTTCCGATCTCGCGCGGCAGCGAAAGCAGCTTCAGCGCAAGCTCGAGCTCGACATCGCCGGGCGACGTGCCCTTCGGAATGCCGGCGCGCTTCGGCTTCTCGCCTTCAGCATAATCCTTCTGCTCGCCGAGCTGGATATAGGGACCAAACCGGCCGGCCTTGACCCAGACATCGAAGCCGGTGTCGGGATCCTGGCCGAGCGAACGGTCGGCGCTGGCCTCGCCATCGGCGGCGAGCTGGCGGGTGTAGCGGCACTCCGGATAATTCGAGCAGCCGACGAAGGCGCCGAACTTGCCGGCCTTCAGGTTGAGCCGGCCGGTGCCGCAGTTCGGGCACTGCCTGACGTCGCCGCCGTCGGCACGGGGCGGATAGATGTGCGGCCCGAGCATCTCGTCGAGCACGTCGAGCACCTGCGCGACGCGCAGATCCTTGATGTCGTCGACGGCGCCGATGAAGCCGGTCCAGAAATCCTTCAGTACCTGCTGCCAGGAGATCTCGTTGTTGGAGATGCGGTCGAGCTGCTCCTCGAGACCCGCCGTAAAATCGTATTCGACGTAGCGGCTGAAGAAGCTTTCCAGGAACGCGATCACGACGCGGCCCTTGTCCTCGCCGTGCAGGCGCTTCTTCTCCAGCTTGACGTAGCCGCGGTCCTTCAGGACCTGGAGGATCGAGGCATAGGTCGAGGGCCGGCCGATGCCGAGCTCTTCCATGCGCTTGACCAGCGAGGCCTCGGAGAAACGCGGCGGCGGCTCGGTGAAATGCTGGGTGACGGACAGCGACTGCCGCTTGAGCGCGTCGTTCGGGCTCATCGCGGGCAGGCGGCGGGAGTCCTCGTCCTCCTCGTCGTCGCGGCCTTCCTGGTAGAGCGCGAGGAAGCCGTCGAACTTGACCACCTGGCCGGTGGCGCGCAGCTCCAGCGTGCGGGAGCCTGCCTTCGCCGTGATGTCGACGGTGGTGCGCTCGAGCTCGGCCGATTCCATCTGGCTCGCGATGGTGCGCTTCCAGATCAGCTCATAAAGTCGCGCCTGATCGGCGTCGAGCTTGCGGCTCATGCTGTCGGGGCGGCGGGACATGTCGGTCGGACGGATCGCTTCGTGCGCTTCCTGGGCGTTCTTGGCCTTGGCCTGGTACTGGCGCGGAGCGTCCGGCACATAGGCGTTGCCGTAATCCTCACCGATCACCTTGCGCGCCTGGGTGATCGCCTCGGGGGCGATCTGCACGCCGTCGGTACGCATGTAAGTAATGAGTCCGGTGGTCTCGCCGCCGATGTCGATGCCTTCATAGAGGCGCTGGGCGATGCGCATCGTGTGCGCCGGCGCAAAGCCGTATTTGCGGCTGGCTTCCTGCTGCAGCGTCGAGGTGGTGAAGGGCGCCTGCGGATTGCGCCGGGCGGGCTTCGCGTCTACCGAGGTCACGGCGTAGGCGGCCGTCTCCAGCGCCTTCTTGAAGTCTTCGGCTTCCGCGCCGGTTCCGATGTCGAGGCGCTGGATCTTCTTGCCGTCCGCGCCCACGAGACGGGCCTCGAACGCATCGCCGCGCGGGGTGAGCAGGGTCGCGATCAGCGACCAATATTCACGCGCGACGAATTTCTCGATCTCGAGCTCGCGGTCGCAGACGAGGCGCAGCGCCACCGACTGCACGCGGCCGGCGGAGCGGGCGCCCGGCAGCTTGCGCCACAGCACGGGGGAGAGGGTGAAGCCGACCAGATAGTCCAGCGCGCGGCGCGCCATATAGGCGTCGACCAGCGCGCCGTCGATCTGGCGCGGATGCTTCATGGCGTCCGAGACCGCCTGCTTTGTGATGGCGTTGAACACCACCCGCTCGATCTTCTGGTCCTTCAGCGCGCGCTTTTCCTTCAGCACCTCCAGCACGTGCCAGGAGATGGCCTCGCCCTCGCGATCAGGGTCGGTGGCGAGAATCAGGCGGTCGGCGTTCTTCAGGGACTTGGCGATGTCGTTGAGCCGGCCGGCCGCCTTGGGGTCGACCTCCCAGATCATCTTGAAATTGGCGTCGGGATCGACGGAGCCGTTCTTCGCGGGCAGGTCGCGGACATGGCCGAACGAGGCCAGAACCTCATAGGACGAGCCCAAATATTTGTTGATCGTCTTGGCTTTCGCCGGCGACTCCACAATGACGATATTCATGTAGTTCCAGTAACTTACGGGAAAATCTGAGGCCGAAAACGAAAGGACTCGGGTCGGCCGTTTCGCCCCGAACATGGGTGGTGAGGCGGGTCCTGTCAAATCGAGGGCTGTTGAAGGTCGCCCGGAAGGGAAAAGTTTCATATCGAGAAAGTTGCAAAATACCACCTTGGAGTTGCGATCGCTATCGGCGTAATGTTTCTGCGGGGCATGGATTCGGGTGGGGTCTGGTGACTAAGCCAGGAAAGAAACGGGCGCGCGCCGCATCAGGCGCGCCGGGAGGCTCGCGTCACGAGGAACCGGGGGAGGGCGGCGTGGACGAAGCCGTCGCCTTCATCGCCGAGCAGGTCGGGGCATTGCGCAAGCTCGCCGAGCGCCACAAGCTCGACGTGCTGCATTATCTCCTAGGCATGACCAAGCTCGAGGCCGACGAGCATGTGAGGCTGCGGAGCAAGCGCAAGCTGTCGTGAGGGCACTACCCAACCCGTCGTCCTGAGGCTCGCCCTGCTTTGCAGGACGAGCGCCTCAGGTCGACGGTCAAAGAGTTGAGAGCGCTGCTCCATCCCCGTCATTGCGAGCGCAGCGAAGCAATCCAGACTGTCTCCGCGGAGAGATTCTGCATTGCTTCCGCCTTCGCCAAGGCTTCGGCGGACAAGTCGCTGCGCTTAATGACGATGACGTTAGCCGTTGCGGCTGGCCGTTGCCGCCAATCGCTGGCCGAGATATTCGGCCGTGCTGACGTCGCTTTGAGGTAACAAGCCGCCAACCAAGTGGGTAGCCAAGCCAAGTTGGCTGCCCAACCGATTCCGGCCGCTCGGATCCTCCCCGCCCGGAATATCCAGCCCGCACCAGAGCATGCCGTGCTGCGCAGCCAGAATGGAGAAGTAGGTCAAGGTGTGGAGTTGATCGCCCCCCGCGAGAGCGCCCGCGGTGAATCCGGCTGCGAACTTGTTGGCCCATCGCTGCTGGGTCCACCGGTCGCTTGAGGCGTCTGCGAAGGCTTTGAATTGCGCCGCTGCTCCGCCCATGTAGGTCGGGCTGCCAAATGCGACGGCGCTGGCGCGGTCGATCGTTTTCAATAAGCTCTCATTCTGGAAGCGGCCCGACACGATATCGTCGCCCGTGATGCGACACAGCGCGACGTGCGCAATGCCATCCGCTCCGCGCGCCACTGCATGCGCCAGCGACTCGGTGGTGCCGGAGATGGAAAAATAGACGATGGCGAGCAGGGGCATGGGTGCCACTTTCGGCTATTTGAGCATCTTCGACGCCGTCTGTATTTTGTACAAGTCCTTTCAAGCCGTCATTGCGAGCGCAGCGAAGCAATCCAGAGCCTTTCCGCAGTGGCAATCTGGATTGTTTCGCTGCGCTCAATGACGCTGTGGTGGCAACCGTGCGTCATCACGCCGACCGCCGCCGCGGCGGCCGCGGCTTCAACATGGTGTCGGCGGGCGTAAGCAGCCGTCCGTCCTCCGCACGCATTTCGAGCTTCTTCACCGGGCGGTGCTTGGCGCGATCCACCAACACGGTCGCGATCTCCTTAGGGTGATCGTCGAACTCCTCGCTCCATTGTCTGAGCGCCACCAGGATCGGGAAGGTGCCGCGGCCCTTCGGGGTCAGCACATATTCCTGATAGGCGCTGCCGTCGGAGGCGGGGGCGGTTGCCAGGATGCCGTGGTCGACCAGCGAGCGCAGCCGGACCGACAAGATGTTCTTGGCCATGCCAAGCTTGCTCTGGAATTCGCCGAAGCGGCGCAGGCCAAACAGCGCCTCGCGGATGATCAGCAGCGACCACCAATCGCCAAGCGCGTCCAGCGACCTCGCGATCGGGCAGGCATCGCCCTCGAAGCTGGTTCGTTTCACCATCGTTCCGTCCTGTCGCGTTCGCACGATCGTCGGGCCGATCACGCGCTTGTGTGGTTGCATCATAAAACCATATGCCCTAGATGGCAACATAGTTTTATGATGCAACCACTGGAGGCGAACGTGAGACTGAAGAACAAGACGGCCCTGATCACCGGCGGCAACAGCGGCATCGGGCTGGCAACGGCCAAGCTGTTCGTGGCCGAAGGCGCCAAGGTGGTGATCACCGGACGCAACAAACAGACTCTGGAGGCGGCGGCCAAGGAGCTCGGGCCGAACGCGCTCGCGCTCGCTGCCGACGCCACCGACATCGCGGCGACGGAAGCTGCGATCAAGCAGGGCGCCGAAAAGTTCGGCAAGTTCGACATCGTGTTCGCCAACGCCGGCATCGCCGGCGGCACGCCGCTCGGCTCTGCCACGCTCGAGGTCTTCGAGAAGGTCATCAGCACGAACCTGACAAGTGTATTCTTCACGGTGCAGGCGGCACTGCCTTATCTCAGCGACAATGCCTCGATCATCCTCAACGGCTCGGTGATCTCCGTGCTCGGCATTCCCGGCTACTCGGCCTATGGCGCGGCGAAAGCCGGCGTGCGCGCGATGGCGCGGATCATGGCCTCGGAGCTGTCGCCGCGCGGCATCCGCGTCAACGTGGTCGCGCCCGGCGCGACCCGCACGCCGATCTGGGGACCTGCAACGGCAACACCGGAAGCCGAGAAGGCGTTCGAGAAGCGGATCGCGCTGTCGACGCCTCTGGGGCGCATCGGCGAAACCGATCACGTTGCGAAGACGGTGCTATTCTTTGCCTCCGATGATTCCGCGCATGTGCAGGGCCAGGAGATCTTCGTCGACGGCGGCGCGGTGGCCTCGCCGAGCGGCGCGCCGATCTATCGCGGTTGATCAAGTGAAGTGAAAATTGAATCAGTCGGCGCGATCATTGCGATTGCGCCGGCAGATTCCTGCACCAGCCGAGCTGTATTTTCCTGAACCTTGCGTGAGGCGTTGAACCTTCGCGCCAGCTGCCAAGACATTTTTACGGGCAGGGGGCACAAGACTCATTTCAAGGGAGTCCGATATGCCAAAAGCAGCCCGCATTTTTTCATCGATTTCAGCACCACGCATTTATACCGAGAATTCCGCCGTTCCGGCCAAACGCTCCAATACGTCCGAACTCATCGGAGTGGTTCTGTTCGCCGGCATCGGCCTGTTCGTCTCGCTCGTCGCCGTCATCCTGGGCATGCAGGGCGCCTGGTTTTAGCCTCGCAGACCGGCCGCCGTCCATCAGCCGCCGCAGGCAAGGCCCCGGCGACTGATGATGTCGGCATGATCTCAGGCCGCGCGAAGACTTGTTGCCGCCTGAAGCGCACCCGCCAGCGCCTTCTCGCGGTGATCCGGTCCGACCTGGATGCCGTCGGCGGGGATGAACTCGACGTTCGTGATACCGATGAACCCGAACACCCAGCGCAGATAGGTTTCGAGATGCTCGCCGGCTGCGTAGGGCGTTTCGACGCCGTAATAGCCGCCGCGTGAGATCGCCACGATCACGCGCTTGCCGCCGGCGAGCCCCTCGGGCCCGGCTGCGCCGTATTTGAAAGTCTTCCCCACCACCAGGATGCGATCGATCCAGGCCTTGAGCTGGCTCGGAATCGTGAAGTTGTACATGGGCGCGCCGATTACGACGATGTCGGCGGCCAGGAACTCGTCCAGCGCGGCTGCGCTTGCGGCAAGGTCGGGTCCGAGTTCCGCCGGTGCGGGCGCGCCTTGCGCGGCGGCAAGGTGCGAGCCGGAGAGGTGGGCCAGCGGGGTCTGGGTCAGGTCGCGATAAGTGATGTCCAGTGAGGGCGTCGCCTGCCGGAGCCGGTCGACGATGGCGGTGGAGACCTGCCTGGACACGGAGTGGGGGCCGAGCACGCTGGAGTCGAGATGGAGGAGTTTCATTTGGAGTCACCCTGGTATAAGTTTGTAACCAGAGCTACATGAGTGACTATCGAAAACCCCGCAAGAACGCACTTTTTTGAGCCATGGGCACATCTTTGAAACTTGAGAACACTGGTTTTCCTGCGACGCCGAGGCCCGATCCAATGCCGCATCCCGACCATGCGGACTGCCGTGGGGTCGCCTCCGTGCTGTCTCGCGTCGGTGACAAATGGAGCGTGTTCGTCATCATGATGCTGAGCGACGGGCCTAAGCGCTTCAACGAGCTGAAGCGCATGATCAACGGCATCTCGCAGCGCATGCTGACCTTGACGCTGCGCGGGCTGGAGCGCGACGGCCTCGTCACGCGCACGATCTTTCCGACCATTCCGCCACGCGTCGATTACGAGCTGACCGATCTCGGCCGCGGGCTGCAACAGCCGGTGAAAGCGCTCGGGCAGTGGGCGATCGACCATCTGATGCAGATCGAGGCGGCGCGCACGCAGTTCGACCAGCGCAACGACGGCTAAAGCAGCGACACCAACCCGCCGCCGTGACGTTCGAGCTTTCCGGCAAGCTCGAGCTCCAGCAGCACGGTGCGGACGATCGCGGGCGAGGCGCCGGACATCCGCACGAGATCGTCGATCGAGATGGGAGTGGGGCCGAGCAGGCCGGTGATCTGGTCGCGGTCGTGCCCTTGCGGATCGCTCTCGAACGGCTCGCTGTCGGGCTCGCTCGCAGGAATCATCAGCGGCCGCTCCATGATTGGTGCGACAGCATTGATGATGTCGGCAGCTTCGGTGACGAGGGTCGCGCCCTGCTTGATCAGATCATTGGCGCCGGCGGCACGCGGATCGAGCGGCGAGCCCGGGACCGCGAACACCTCGCGGCCCTGTTCGGCCGCCATCCGCGCGGTGATCAGGGAGCCCGAGCGGTGCGCCGCTTCCACCACGACGACGCCGAGCGAGGCGCCCGAGATCAGCCGGTTGCGGCGAGGAAAGTCGCGGGCGCGCGGCTCGTGGCCGAGCGGCATCTCGGAGATCGCAGCCCCCGCGTGGTCGAGGATCCCTGCGAGCAGGTCGCCATGCTCGGGCGGATAGATGCAATCATGTCCGCCGGCGAGCACCGCGATCGTCCCGCTTGCGACACTGGCGCGATGCGCGGCCTGATCGACGCCGCGGGCGAGCCCGGAGATGACGATAAAACCGGCTTCGCCAAGCTCGCGCGCCAGCAGGCCTGCGAATTTCAGCCCGGCGCCGGATGCGTTGCGCGAGCCGACGATGGCGATCATCGGCCGCATCAGGGTTTGGGTATCGCCGCGCACCGCGAGCAGCGGCGGCGCATCGTCGATCATCGCCAGCCGGGCCGGATAGCCGTCCTCGCCGGGTGCGCGCCAGGCGATGCCGAATTTGCGGCTCGCGGCGAGCTCGGCCTTGGCCTCGTCGGCGCTGCAGATGCGCCCCGATCGCTGGGCGCCGCCGCGGCGCGCCAGATCAGGCAGCCGCTCCAGCGCAGCACGCGGGCTGCCGAAATGATCCACCAGCGAACGAAAAGTGCGCGGCCCGACATTGTCGGAGCGGATCAGCCGCAGGCGGTCGATCCTGTCAGCCTCGGTCAGCTCCACGCTCGGATTGATGGCGTCCACGGCGTCTCCTTGTAGTCACAGCATGGAACAACCTGAGGGCGTTGCGCAACAGCGACCTGCGCTTGCCTGGTCCCGCCCCGATGCTAAAAGCGATGCCAATAAGAAGGGTTTTGCCATGATTTCACTCGCCGACCTCCAGCGCCGCATCGAAGCGGGGGAGCTTTCGCCCGAGGCCGCCATCGCCCAGTCGCATGCGGCGATAGAGGCCAGGGAGAAGGACGTTCGCGCCTTCGTCCGCCACGACAAATCCGCGAAGGCGCAAGCCTCCGGTCCGCTGCGCGGCATCGCGGTCGGCATCAAGGACATCATCGACACCGCCAACATGCCGACCGAGATGGGCTCGGAAATCTATCGCGGCTGGCAGCCGCGCGCCGATGCGCCTGTTGTCATGATGCTGAAGCGGGCAGGCGCCACCATCATCGGCAAGACCACCACGACCGCGTTCGCCTCGCGCGATCCGACCCCGACGCTCAATCCGCATAATTTCGGCCACTCGCCGGGCGGCTCGTCCGCGGGTTCGGCGGCGGCCGTCGGCGCCGGCATGATCCCGCTTGCGCTCGGCACCCAGACCGGCGGCTCGGTGATCCGGCCCGCGGCCTATTGCGGGACTGCTGCGATCAAGCCCTCGTTCCGGATGCTGCCGACGGTCGGCGTGAAATGCTATTCGTGGGCGCTCGACACGGTCGGCCTGTTCGGCGCCCGCGCCGAGGATCTCGCGTGCGGATTGCTCGCGATGACCGGCCGCAGCGAATTTTCCGGCATCGTCCCGGCGAAGTCGCCGCGCATCGGCGTGGTCAGGCAGGAGTTCGCCGGCGCCGTGGAGCCGGCGGCCGAAGAGGGCCTGTTGGCCGCGGTGAAGGCGGCGGCGCGCGCCGGTGCCAGCGTGCAGACGATCGATCTGCCCGAGGCGGTGCAGGAGGCCTGGCGCATCCATCCCATCGTCCAGGATTTCGAGGCGCATCGCGCGCTGGCCTGGGAGTTTTCCGAGCGCCACGACGAGATCGCGCCGATGCTGCGGGCAAGCCTCGATGCCACCGCCCATCTGACGCCGAAGGACTATGACGAGGCGCGCCGGATCAGCCGTCGCGGCCGCCGCGAGCTCGGCGAATTGTTCGAGGGCGTCGACGTGCTCCTGACCTATTCGGCGCCCGGCACGGCGCCGGCCAAGGCGCTCGCGACGACAGGCGACCCCCGCTACAACCGGCTCTGGACGCTGATGGGCAATCCTTGCGTCAACGTGCCCGTGCTGAAGGCGGATGGCCTGCCGATCGGCGTGCAGGTGATCGCACGCTTTGGCAACGACGCGCGCGCGCTGGCAACGGCGTGGTTCCTCGAGGATGCGCTGGCGAAATCAGGCTAGCGCGGGCTCGTTGCTCGCGATGTGCTGATCGGATGCAGGTGAAGCTGCACTGACGGCGGTGCCTTGCCCGAGCCAGCGCTCGGCGGCTGCGCGACCGTTCCGGTGCAGCAGGCGAATGAAGCCGCGGCCGAGATCGGTGGACGAACGTTGGGCCAGACCGTCAACGGAATCTTCCGCCGCGATCCTGGTGAGGCGCAGCGACGGCGCGGCATGAGCCTGCGCCCATTCGATCGCCGCGATCTCGGCATTGAGGGCGGCGTTGGCCGCGATCTGGTCCAGCCGGCGATCGATCGCGGCGAGCGTGATCGGCACGTAGCTGTCGCGCGCCGGCGTGACCTGGACGAGCAGGACGTCGGACGTCGTCGTGTCCTGCGTCAGCCGCAGCAAGGGTGGATTGCCGCCTAAGCCGCCGTCCCAATAGGCTTCGCCCTCGATCTCGACGGCGCAGTGAACCAAGGGCGGACAAGTCGAGGCCAGCGCGACGTCGGCGGTGATGGCATCGTTGCGGAAGATCTGCTGCTGCCCGTCGCGGATCCGTGTCGCCGCGATCAGGAGCTTCGGGCAGTCCGGATTGAGTAGCGCGGCGAAATCGATGTCGCGCGATAGCGCCTGCCGCAGCGGATCGAGATCGAAAGGATCAAACTGGCCGGAGCGCAGCGTCGGACCGAACGCGACCGAGCTTCCCGCCGGCGAAAAGCCGCCGACCAGCATCAGCGAGCGGAACGAGGCCTCGTGCATCAGGCGGATCCAGAACCGGCTCAGCCGGCTACGTGCAGCTTCGCGGCCGCCCTCGGCAAGGCCGGAGGCGAGCAGGAGCGCATTGATAGCGCCGGCACTGGCGCCGCTGATGGTGTCGATCTCGATCGGCTCTTCCAGCAGCCGCTCCAGCACGCCCCAGGTGAAGGCGGCACCACCGCCCTGCAGCGCCAGCGAGAGCTTTCTCGGCGGCCATTGGCCGGCGGGTAGCTGCGCGGGCGCAACGGGCGCGGTCGCGGTCACTACCTCGGCCGTCACTGGCGCTTGCGCGATCGGATCAGGCTGCGGCGCTGGCGGCAAGACGGGAGGAGGCGCGGGAGGCGGCGAGGGCGCATCGGACCAAATGTCGGTGGTCGAGAGCAGCCGGCTTGCCGCGGTGCGCAACGCACCTCGCGAACCAACCCCGTCATGCGCGCCGACCATCTTCTCGCTCATTCTGAGCAACCGCGTAACGCCATCTCGACTGTCAGGATGACAGGCATGGAACACATTCGCTACTGCCTGCCGCGAAAGCGCCGGCAGTTGCGAACAGGATTTGACATATAACGCAGAGAGGGGGCTTCGGTATCCGTAGATGCCCCGGCTTTAGACGCGGACCTCGAAGCGACTACGCCTTCTCGCCGATCCGGCTTTCTTTGCCAGCTTGCAATCGCTTGATGTTCTCGCGATGCGCGTAGAACAAGAGCAGCGTCAGCACCGCGAACAAGGCTGCGAGCGCAAGGTGCCCGAACCACCACAGGAACATCGGCGTGACGAACGCCGCCACCAGCGCGGAGAGCGAGGAGTAGCGGGTGGTGAAGGCGGTCGCCAGCCAGATCAGGCAGAACACGACGGCGCCGGGCCAGAACAGTCCGAGCAGGATGCCGATATAGACGGCCACGCCCTTGCCGCCCTTAAACTTGAGCCAGACCGGGAAGAGGTGGCCGAGGAAGGCACCGAGCCCGGCCACCATGGCGGCATTGGGTCCTGCGATGTAGCCGGCGATCACCACGGCCACGGTGCCCTTGAGCGCGTCGAACAGGAGGGTGCCCGCGGCGAGGCTTTTGCGTCCCGTGCGCAGCACATTGGTGGCGCCGATGCTGCCGGAGCCGATCGAGCGGATATCCTGGGTGCCGGCGAGCCTGGTCAGGACCAGCCCGAACGGGATCGAGCCGAGGAGGTAGCCGATGACGAAGGCCACCGGCAGAAATGCTTCAAGCCCCATGGCGGCAGCTCCAAAGGCTGTATTTCACGTCAGACATGCTCGTAGACCGTGCGTCCGCCGACAATGGTGCGCACCACGCGGCCTGTAAAACGGGCCTCGTCGAACGGGGTGTTCTTGCAGGGCGATTTGAGATCGGCGGGATCGACCACCCAGGGCACATCGGGGTCGATCACGATGACGTCGGCCGGGCTGCCTGCGCGCAGGGTTCCGCCCGGTAGCCCCAGGATTTCGGCCGGCCGGGTCGACATCGCCCGGATCAGCGTCTTCAGTTCCAGCTCGCCATTGTGCACGAGGCGGAGGCCAGCGGGCAGCATGGTTTCGAGACCAACGGCGCCGGGAGCGGCTTCGGCGAACGGCAGGCGCTTGACCTCGACGTCCTGCGGATTGTGGTCGGACATGATGACGTCGAGCAGGCCGGAGGCGATTGCGGCCACCAGCGCGCGGCGGTCGTCCTCGGTTCGCAGCGGCGGCGACAGTTTCAGGAAGGAACGGTAGGGGCCGATGTCGTTCTCGTTCAGCGCAAGATGGTTGATCGAGACCGAGGCGCTGACGGCGAGCCCGTCGTCGCGGGCGCGCTGGAGGATCTCGAGCGAGTCGATGCAGGTCAGCGAGGCCGCGTGATAGCGGCCGCCGGTCAACGCCACGAGGCGCATGTCGCGTTCCAGGATCACGGCCTCGGCGGCATTCGGGATGCCCATCAGGCCGAGCCGCGAGGCGAACTCGCCCTCGTTCATCACGCCTTCGCCGACGAGATCGGGGTCCTCGGTGTAGTGGACGATCAGCGCGTCGAAATCGCGCGCGTAGGTCAGCGCGCGGCGCATCACCTGCGCATTGGTCACGCTTCTGACGCCGTCGCTGAAGGCGACGGCGCCCGCGGCCTTGAGCAGACCGAACTCGGTCATCTCATCGCCGTGCATGCCCTTGGTGAGCGCTGCCATCGGCTGGATGTTGACGATCGCGGTGTCGCGGGCGCGGCGCATCACGAAGTCGACGGTCGCCGAATTATCGATCACCGGAGAGGTGTCGGGCTGGCAGATGATGGTGGTGATGCCGCCGGTCGCGGCCGCCTGGCTCGCCGTGGCAAAGGTCTCGCGATGGCTGAAGCCGGGCTCGCCGACGAAGGCGCGCATGTCGATCAGGCCGGGCGCCACGATCTTGCCGGTGCAGTTGACGATGTCGGTGCCTTCGGGGACGCCGGCCGCGCCGATGCCGCGGCGGGTCTCGCGGATGGCGCCGTCGGCGATGAGAACGTCGCCGACACCGTCGAAATCCCGGGAGGGGTCGACGACGCGGGCGTTGGCGAGCAGGATGGGGCGGCGATCGGTCAGCATCGGCATCACGCGTTCGGCAGGTTGCGGGCGAGCGCTTCCAGCACCGCCATGCGCACGGCGACACCCATCTCCACCTGTTCGCGGATCAGGGATTGCGCGCCGTCGGCCACGATCGAGTCGATCTCGACGCCGCGGTTCATGGGGCCCGGATGCATCACCAGTGCGTCGGGCTTGGCGTAGGCGAGCTTCTTCTGGTCGAGCCCGAAATAGTTGAAGTACTCGCTGGATGACGGCACGAAGGAGCCGTTCATACGCTCGCGCTGGAGCCGGAGCATCATGACGATGTCGGCGCCGTTGAGCCCCTCGCGCATGTCGCGCGCGACCTCGACGCCCATCCGCTCGATGCCCGGCGGCAGCAGCGTGGTGGGACCGACCACGCGGACGCGGGCGCCCATCGTGTTGAGCAGGATGATGTTCGAGCGGGCGACACGCGAATGCAGCACGTCGCCGCAGATCGCGACCACGAGCCCTTCGATCCGGCCCTTGTTGCGGCGGATCGTGAGCGCGTCGAGCAGGGCCTGGGTCGGATGCTCATGGGCGCCGTCGCCGGCATTGATCACGGAACCGTCAACCTTGCGCGCCAGCAGTTCCACTGCGCCGGAGGCGTGATGGCGCATCACCAGGATGTCCGGGTGCATCGCGTTCAGCGTCATCGCGGTGTCGATCAGCGTCTCGCCCTTCTTCATGGACGAGGAGGACACCGACATGTTCATGACGTCGGCGCCCAGGCGCTTGCCGGCGAGCTCGAACGAGGATTGGGTCCGGGTGGAAGCCTCGAAGAAGAGGTTCACCTGCGTCCGTCCCCGCAGGACGGTGCGCTTCTTGTCAACCTGGCGGTTGAGCTCGACATATTCTTCGGACAGGTCGAGGAGGCCGGTGATGTCGGCCGCGGAAAGGCCCTCGATGCCCAGCAAATGCCGGTGGCCGAGGACGAAGGTCGATTTCGATGTCATTAAAACGAGAGCTATAGGCGCGGATGCATGAGGGGGCAAGGGCCAATGCCGGGGCGGGGAGTTATCCCCTGAGGAGTCTGGTACACGGTCATTCCGGGATGGCGCGCAAGCGCCAGACCCGGAATCTCGAGATTCCGGGTTCGATGCTTCGCATCGCCCCGGAATGACAGGGAAGTTTAGATGCGCTCCATCAAATCGATTTTGATCGTACTTTTAACAATCGCCTCCATCTCATCCGCGTTGGCCCAATCGCTCCCCGGCGGCTTCGTCTATCTGCGCGAGATCGATCCCGGCATCATCCAGGACATCCGCTACGCCACCTCGAACAATTTCGTCGGCCGCCCGCTTGCCGGCTACAATGTCGGTGAATGTGTCGTGAAGCGCGAGGTCGGGCTGCGGCTGAAGGCGGTGCAGCAGGAGCTCGCGGCGCAAAACCTCTCGCTGAAGATGTTCGACTGCTACCGGCCGGCGCGGGCCTCGCTCGACATGGTCAAGTGGTCGCAGAACGGCCATGAGACGGCCGCCGAGCGGCGCTACAATCCCAAGATCCCCAAGACCGAGCTGTTCCGCCTCGGCTACATCGCGAGCCGGTCGCAGCATTCGACGGGCGCCGCGCTCGATCTCACCTTGGTCGATCTCAAAGCCGACAACGCCGCCAAATATGATGCGGCAAAGACCTATGCCGACTGCACGGCGCCGGTCGAAGCGCGCGCGCCGGAAGGCAGCGTCGACATGGGCACCGGCTACGACTGCACCGACACGAGGGGCCATACTGCGGCACCGTCGATCACACCGGAGCAGCGCGCCTGGCGCAAGCGGCTGGTGGCTGCGATGGCCAGGCAAGGCTTTGTGAACTATTCGAAGGAGTGGTGGCATTTTTCCCTGCCGGGGGCCGGCGGGGCAGCCTATGATTTCCCGATTCAGCCGCGCCGGAACTAAAGTCCGCGCCGAGGAAACCTGATGACCCAGCCGAGCTTCGCGACCCACGAGGTCTTCAACCAGTCGCCGCCGTTCGAGGATATCGACCTGTTCGCCGTGGATCGGCCGCTGGTCGATGCGGTGAAGGCCAATGGCGGCGCGGCGGCGGAACGCGAGCTGTCGGAGTTCGGCAGGCAGTGGGGCTCGGCCGCGATGGCCGATCGCGGGCGCGTCGCGAACGAGAGCACGCCGAAGCTGCGCACCTTCGACGCAAAAGGCAATCGCCGCGACCAGGTGGAGTTTCACCCGGCCTATCATGAGCTGATGGCGCACAGCGCTCATGCCGGCGTCCACAATTCGACGTGGACCGCGAACGGCAAACCTGCGGGCGATTCCGCCGAAGTCATCCGCGCCGCAAAATTCTACATGGCCGCGCAAGTCGAGACCGGCCACCTCTGTCCTGTTACGATGACGCGCGCCTCGGTCGGTGCGCTGGCGATGCAGCCGGACCTGCTCGGCAGGGTGATGCCGGTGCTGTCGACCCGGAGCTACGACCCGAGCTTTGCGCCGTGGTGGCAGAAGCGCGGCATGACGCTCGGCATGGGCATGACCGAGAAGCAGGGCGGCACCGACGTGCGCGCCAACATGACGCGTGCGGTGCGCGACGGCGAGGCCTATCGCATCACCGGCCACAAATGGTTCATGTCGGCGCCGATGTGCGATGCGTTCCTGGTGCTGGCGCAGGCCGAGCAGGGTCTGACCTGTTTCTTCATGCCGCGCTTTGCGCCGGATGGTTCGGTGAATGCGATCCAGTTCCAGCGGCTGAAGGACAAGCTCGGCAATCGCTCCAATGCCTCGTCCGAAGTCGAGTTCGTCGGTGCCTACGCCGAACGGGTCGGCGAGGAGGGCAAGGGCATCCGCACCATCATCCAGATGGTGCAGCTGACGCGGCAGGATTGCGCGATCGCCTCCGTCGGCCTGATGCGCTCGGGACTTGCGCATGCGCTGCATCACGCCCGTCACCGCAGCGTGTTCCAGAAACATCTGGCCGATCAGCCGCTGATGCAGGCCGTGCTGTCGGACATGGCGCTGCATGTCGAGGCGAGCACAGCCCTGGTCATGCGGCTCTGCCGCGCCTTCGACCGCACGCCGCACGATGCGGCGGAGGCCGCCTATATGCGGCTGCTGACCCCCGCAATCAAATACTGGACCTGCAAGAGTGCGTCGCCGTTCCTCTATGAGGCCATGGAATGCCTCGGCGGCAACGGCTATGTCGAGGACGGCATTCTGGCGCGGCACTACCGGGAATCGCCGGTCAACGCGATCTGGGAGGGCTCCGGCAACGTGATGTGCCTCGACGTGCTCCGGGCGCTCTCGCGCGAGCCGGAGGCGGCGACGGCTGTGCTGCAATCGCTTGCGGCCAAGACGAAGGGCTTGCCCGGAGCAGGCGAAGCGATTGCGTTCATCGGTCAGACCTTCCGCCGCGCCGATGGCGAGCGCGTCGCGCGGCTTGCGGTCGAGAAGCTGGCACTGCTTGCCGCCGCTGCGGCGCTCAACGGCGTGTCGCCGCGCCACGCCGAACTGTTTGCCGCCACGCGCCTCGCAGCGACCCACGCCAGCATGTATGGCGCGGTCGAGCTGGAGAGCGGCGAGATGCGCGCGCTGCTGGAGCGGGCGCTGCCGTGAGTCTTCCCAACGAAAGCCTCCTGATGGATTCCCTCAATCCCGACCATCCGCCGTTGACCGTGACGCCAGCGACGCCGCGCCTCTGGATGTTCTGGGGCACCGCGCTGTGGGGCCTCTTCGTCTTCGTGGCGATGTTCGTCGGGCAGATCGGCGCCGTTGTCCTGCTGGTGGTGCAGCGTGGTCTTCCCATGGACTTCGCCTCGCTCCAGGCGGTCGGCCAGGATCCGCAGGCGCTCGCGCTGTCGGTCATCATGGGCCTGCCGGCGACGCTCCTGGCGGTGTGGCTCGCCATTGCCATCAAGAAAGCCTCCTTCGTCGACTATCTCGCGCTGCACTGGCCGTCCTGGAAGCAACTGCTGTTCGGTGCGGTCGGCCTCATCCTGCTGGTGCTGGTCTGGGAGACGATGTCGCGCGCGCTCGGCCGCGAGGCGACGCCGGGCTTCATGACCGATCTGTTGAAATCGGGCCGCGACAAGGGCGCGGCGCTGTTGCTGCTGTTCGCCTTCAGCGTGGCTGCGCCGATGTCGGAGGAGATCCTGGCGCGCGGCTTCCTCTATCGCGGCTGGTCGGCGAGTTTCTTGCGCGTGCCGGGCGCGATCCTGCTGTCGTCGCTGGTCTGGACGGTCGTGCACCTGCAATACGACATGTACTTCCTCGCCGAGGTCTTCACCATCGGCCTGTGGTTCGGCTACATGCGCTATCGCGCGAATTCGCTCTGGCTCACCATCGTGCTGCACGCGCTGAACAATCTCACCGCGGTGGTGCTGACGATGTGGCTAGGAAGCTAGGCCGCCAGCGCGATCGCGATCGGCATCGTGATCGCCGCCAAAATCGTCTGCAGCGTGATGATCTGCGCCAGCAGCGGGGCATCGCCGCCCATCTGGCGCGCCATCACATAGGCGCTGGACGAGGTCGGCACCGCCGCACAGATCGCTACGATCGCGCGGCTGTCGCCCGACAGTCCGAACCAGACGGCCAGCGCCAGTGCCAGCGCAGGCATCAGCGCGAGCTTGAAGACGACGCCGATGGCCGCGGCCAGGCTTGGACGCAAGAGGCCTTCGAGATGCAGACCGGCGCCGGTGACGAGCAAGCCGATCGCGAGCGAGGAGCGGCTGAGCGCGTCCGCCACCTCGTGCCAGAGTTTTGGCAACGGCAGGTGGGTGACGTTGACGAAGAGCCCGATCGCGCAGGCCCAGATCAGGGGATTGCGGATCACCGTCATGACGATGGTCCGCGCTGACTGCTTCTCCGGCGCGGCGTAATGGGCGAGCACCACGACGCTCAACACGTTGACGAGGGGAATGATCGCGACCATCGCCACGGAGGCGAGCGCCAGCCCGACATCGCCGAACATGTTGGCGGCGACCGATAGCCCGACGAAGGTCTGCCAGCGCGTCGCGCCCTGGAAGATCGAGGTGAAGGCGGGGCCGTCGATATCGAGCCGGGCCAGGGCAGGGCGCAGCGCGAGGCAGAGCAGCGACATCACCAGCGCCGACAGCAGCAGCGCGCCGCCGACACCCGCGACCGGCACCTTGGAGAGGTCGGCCTTCACCAGCGTCTGGATCAGCAGCATCGGAAACAGCACGAAATAGGTCAGCCGCTCCAGCCCGTGCCACTGCGTGTCCAGCCGCATCAGGCTGCGCTTCAGCACGATGCCGAGCACGATGAGGATGAAGACCGGCAGCAGCGCCGCAATCACGACGGCCATCGGTCAGGTGGTCCCTGAACGGAGATTGGCGAGGCGGTCGAGCGCGCCTTGCAGGATGAAGATCGCGGCGTGCTCGTCGATGACCTCGGCGCGCTTGGCGCGGCTGACATCCATGCCGATCAGCTCGCGCTCGACGGCCGCGGTCGAGAGGCGCTCGTCCCACAGGCCGATGGGGAGGGCGGTCAGGCCGGCGAGATTGCGGGCGAAGGCGCGGGTGGATTGCGCGCGCGGACCCTCGCTGCCGTCCATGTTGATGGGCAGGCCGAGCACGAAGCCGACCACCCTGCGCTCGGCCGCAATCGCGAGCAGCCGGGCGGCGTCCTGCTTGAACTGCTTGCGCTGGATCGTCTCGACGCCGGTCGCAAGCCGCCGGTCCGGGTCGGATACGGCAACGCCGATGGTCTTGGTGCCGAGGTCGAGCCCGACCAGCGCGCCGCGGGCGGGCCAGTGGGTTGCAGCATCGACGAGAGGCAGGATAAGAGCCGGCATGGCGTAGCGCATATCACGCGTTACGCCGCGGAGTGAACCCGGAACAATGGATGCGCTGACATTATTCGGTCTGTTCGCCGTCACGGCGATGCTGGTCAGTTACGCCCTGGAAGATCGCAGCCATTGGTTCGTGCTGTGGTTCGCCGCATCCTGCGCGCTCGGCTCGGCTTACGGCTTTCTCCAGGGCGCCTGGCCGTTCGGTCTGGTCGAAGCGGTCTGGGCCGTCGTGGCGCTGCGGCGGTGGCAGCTGAAGCCGCAGATTATCGGCGGCCGCAACATGCGCGGGAAATCGTGATGCACAAAGTGCATCGATCATTTGTGGCAAATCTCACACGGGTGACGTCGCGGGCCATGGCATGATGTCGCGTCTCCGGCAGCGCGCATCGATTGACGCTATGGTTGTGAAGCGGTAGAAATGTAGATCTAAAGTAGTGTGGGGCACGTGCCCCGATTTCCAGAACGATCGGCAGCGACCGGCAGTCCCGCCCGTGCTGCAACCTTGGCGCAAATTTTTAATGCGCCCCGACCACGTCCCATATTCGCCCAATCATTTGAGAGGTCACGATGCTCATCAAGCCAAGCCTGATCGCGGGCTCAGAAAGGCGATTCAAACAAGCCGAGTTCTCACCCGAAGCCCTGAACCGGAAACTGGGCGACGGTCCGATCGAGATGACCGTCGAGAAGATGCGCCTGCGCCAGCGCCAGCTGCTGGCGGAGACGCAGGACGTGGAGAAGGCCGAGATCGGCCTGGAGCGGATCATCCAGGGCAATGATCTCGACAGCATCAATTATCTCGCCAAGGGGACCGCGGCCTCGCGCTCGATCTGCCGCATTCAGCTCAGGGATCTCAAGTCGAATCTGCTCGGCTACGGCTCGGGCTTTCTGATCGGGCCGGGCCTGTTGCTGACCAACCATCATGTCTTCGGCAAGCCGGCCGAGGCCGCCAATTCGATCGCCGATTTCAACTACGAGCTCGACGTCTCTGGACAGGAGCGCGTGCCGGTGCGGTTCGGCTTCGAGCCGGGCAAATTCTTCTACACCAATGACAGGCTGGATTTTTCGATCGTCGCGGTGGCGCCGACCTCGCTGTCGGGCGGGGAGGAGCTCGAGGATTGGGGATGGCTGCCGCTCAGCGGCGCGCCCGGCAAGGCGGACCCCGGCGAGTACCTCACCATCGTCCAGCATCCCAGCGGGCAGATGAAGCAGGTCTGTGTCCGCGAGAACAAGCTGCTCAAATATGTCGGCGACTTCCTCTGGTACAACACCGATACGACGGCGGGATCGTCGGGCTCGCCGGCATTCAATCGCTTCTGGCAAGTGGTCGCGCTGCATCACAGCGGCGTTCCCCGGAAGGATGCGCAGGGCCGCACCCTGACCAAGGACGGCAAGGTGTGGAAGTCGTCGATGGACGAATCCTCGATCGACTGGATCGCCAATGAAGGCATCCGGATCAGCGCGATCGTCGCCGATCTCAAAGTGGCCGTCGGCTCCCATCCCCTGATCAAGCCGGTGCTGGACGAGGAGGAGCCGCCGAACCGGCAGGAGATCGAGAAGGTCCGCGCGCCGGTCGCCGCGCCCGCTTACGGCGCCAACATCTGGGTCGAGCAGTCGCTCGACGGCGCCGCGCTGGTGGTCCCGATCCGGGTGCCGCTGCCGATGTTCAGGAAGGACATTCCGTTCGCTCCGCTGGCACCCGTGCCGGGTCCGGCTGGGGGTAACGGAGGGACGCAGAACGGCGGTATGCCGAACGGTAGCAAGCCGTTGATCGCTCCGCCGGCCGGCCTCCTGCCTCGCATCAGTGCGAACGGCCTGCCCATGGAGGCCGTGCATATCGATCAGAGCACGCTGAAATCGCGTCCCGGATACAAAGCGAATTTTCTCGGCACCGGTAAATTTTCGGTGGCCCTGCCGAAGATTCCGGCCGCTCTCAAGTCCCGGATCGCGACGCTGAAGGGAAGCTCCAGGCAGTCCGAGCTGAAATACTTCAACTACAGCGTCGTCATGAACAAGGAGCGCCGGCTCGCCTTCTTCAGCTGTGTCAATATCGACGGCGGACAGCAACAGGACGTCGGCAAGCGCGAAGGCGATTCCTGGTTGCGCGATCCGCGCATCGACGACGATGCCCAGACCGGCGACGAGTTCTACCGCAAGCAGGCCACCTTCGAGGCGGACCGCAGCAAGAACCCGTTCGATCGCGGTCATCTCGTGCGCCGCCTCGATGCGACCTGGGGCGACACCGTCGCCGCGGCCAAGCAGCACGGCGACGATTCCTTCCACTTCACCAATTGCTCGCCGCAGTTCTTCTCGTTCAACCAGGGCAAGCAGCTCTGGGCGGGCCTCGAGGATTACACGCGCGATGTCCTGCTCGAAGGGGAGGAGAAGGGCATCGTCATGAACGGTCCGGTGTTCGACGGGCCGGACGCCGACGGATCCGATCTGCCCAATCCGGCCGGCCGGCCGCACAAGGATCCGAGCTTCGGCGGCGTTCAAATCCCGAAATATTTCTGGAAGATCCTGATCCGACGCAACGAGGATGACGACGCTCTCAAGGCGGCAGCATTCCTGATGAGCCAGCGAAAGCTGGTCATGGAAATCGATCGCATCCAGGAGGTGGACCTGCGCGAAAAGATGTCGGAGGAGGATGTCAGCGTCTTCCAGGTCTCGATCGCGGACCTGGCGAAATTGACCAAGCTCGACTTCGGCAATCTCGCCGACGCGGATTCGCACGAGGCGACCTCGGTCGGTCCGCGGCGGATCGAGTCCTATGAGGACATTCGACTCTAGAACAGCGCCGCCTGACGCGGCGTCACCGCGTCAGGCCGCGATGACGTCCTCGTCAGTCTTCAGGCAAGCGGCAAAACTGCAGAGCGCGCTCGTTTGATGGCCGGCGCGACGCTGGATGAACAGTGTCTCGACCCGCGCTTGCGACGGGCTCAGGGTGTGGATCGAGACGGTGCCATTCATTGCGCTACGTTCGACGACCGCGCGCGGCAGCAACGTCACGCCCATGTCGGCGGCGACGCAGCCGATCATGCCGTCGAGCGTGCCGAGCTCGAAGCGTGCGGCGGAAGGCCAGCCGAACTCGACGAAGATCTGCTCGAGCCGCTGGCGGTAGGTACAGCCGGTGCGGAATACCAGCGCGGTCGGGCCGGACTCCGGCGTGCCGGCGCGCAGCTCGGCAAGCGAGGCCCAGCGACGCGCGCTGACCAGCACCAGCTCCTCGCGGAAGGCGCTCGTCGCAGCGAGGTCGTCATGCGCGATCGGACCTGCGACGAAGGCACCATCGAGCGCACCTTCGAGCACGCCGGCGACGAGGTCGGCGGTCGGCGCGGTACGCAAGGAAAGGCGCACGGCAGGAAAGCGGCGGTGGAAATCGGCGAGCAGCGGCGGCAGCCGCACCGCCGCGGTCGTTTCCATTGAGCCGATCGCAAGCGGTCCCTTGGGCTCGCCATCGTCGCGCGCGGCCAGCACGGCCTCGCGCGACAGCGCCGCCACCTTTTGAGCGTAGGGCAGGAGGCGCTTGCCGGCGCCGGTCAGCGTCATGCCCCGGCTGTGGCGTTCGAACAGCGGCGTGCCGATCTCCGCCTCCAGCGCCTTCACGCGCTGGGTGACGTTGGATTGCACGGTGTTCAGCTCTTCCGCGGCGCGAGTGATGCCGCCGGCGCGGGCGACTGCGGCAAAGGTGTTGAGATCGCTGAGTTCCATGGCCCGTTTCTCTTTTGAGATGGCAGCGTTCTGTAGAATTCAATTTTGAAGAATGATATTCGCGCCTAATCTTCCTGTCCAGAGCAGGAGGACTCATGCCGATTGCCACGCCGCTGACGGAGTTGCTGGGGATCAGGCATCCGATCTTGTCGGCTCCCATGGATACGATCGCGGGCAGCCGGCTGACGCGCGCTGTCAGCGAGGCCGGCGGATTCGGCATCCTGGGTGGTGGATACGGTGACCGTGTCCGACTTCAGATGGAGGCCGCAGAGCTGAAGGGCTTTGCGCCGTTCGGCATCGGCTTCATCACCTGGAGCCTGGCGAAACAGCCCGAGCTGCTCGACATCGCGCTCGACGCTCGCCCGCAGGCCGTGATGCTGTCGTTCGGCGATCCCGCGCCATTCGCGCCGCGCATCAAGGCGTGCGGCGTGCGACTGATCTGCCAGGTGCAGAGCGAGGACATCGCCAGGCAGGCGCTCGATGCCGGCGCGGATATCCTGATCGCGCAAGGCACCGAAGCCGGCGGCCATGGCGCATCGCGCACCACCGTCGATATCGTGCCGGCGATCGTCGATCTCGCGGCCGGACGCGTGCCGGTCGTCGCGGCCGGCGGGATCGCCGACGGCCGGGGCCTTGCCGCAATGATGATGCTGGGCGCAGCCGGTGTGCTGATCGGCACCCGTTTCTATGCGAGCGCGGAGGCCAACGGGGCGCAGGAGGCCAAGGAGCGTATTCGCAGAGCTGACGGCAATGACACCGTGCGCGGCGTCATTGCCGACTGGTCGCGCAGCCTGTTCTGGCCGGCCCCGTTCACCGCGCGAACCCTGGTCAATGATCACATCAGGCGCTGGACCGGCCGCGAGATCGAGCTGATGCAGCGCGCGAGCGAGGTCGCCGTCGAGTATGCTGCGGCGAAGGCCGCGGGCGATTTCGAGGTCGCCGCGGTCTTTGCCGGCGAGGCGGTTGGCCTGATTCATGATATTCCGCCCGCAGCCGAACTCGTCGAGCGGATTGCGATTGAAGCCGAACAGCTCCTTGCCGGACGGCGCAACTCCATTGCGTCAGTCGCCTGAACCTAGAGAGAACAACCATGTGGCCTGACCGTCGACTGATCGACCTCTTCAAGACCGAATTTCCGATCGTGCTGGCGCCGATGGCCGGTGTGATGGATGCGGAGCTGGTGATCGCCGCGGCGCAAGGCGGAGCGCTGGGGTCGCTGCCGTGCGCGATGCTGTCGCCGGACAAGATACGCGAGCAGGTCAGGATCATCCGCAACGGCGTCACAGCGCCGGTCAATCTGAACTTCTTCTGCCACACGCCGGTCGAGCTCACGGCGGAGGCCGAGGCGCGCTGGAAGCAACGCCTCGCGGGCTATTACAGGGAACATGGCCTCGATCCGGCGGCGCCGGTCAATGCCGCCAACCGGGCCCCGTTCGATGCGGCGACCTGCGCGCTCGTGGAGGAGCTGAAGCCGGAGGTCGTGAGCTTCCATTTCGGGCTCCCGGAGCAGGCCTTCCTCGACCGCATCAGGGCAGCCGGGTGTCTCGTGATCGCCTCGGCGACCACCGTGAAGGAAGCCGTCTGGCTCGACCAGCGCGGTGTCGACGCGGTGATCGCGCAAGGCGCGGAGGCCGGCGGCCATCGCGGCATGTTCCTGACCGAGAAGATAAGCGAGCAGCCCGGCAATCTTGCGTTGGTGCCGCAGATTGTCGATGCCGTGAAGGTGCCGGTGATCGTGGCCGGCGGCATTGGGGACGGGCGCGGCATCGCGGCAGCTTTCGCGCTGGGCGCCTCCGGTGTGCAGATCGGAAGCGCTTACCTGCGCTGTCCTGAATCCAAAGTGACCGCGGCGGGGCGCGCGGCACTGGCGGAAGGACGCGATGATTCCACCGTCATCACCAACGTCATGACCGGGCGGCCGGCCCGCGGCGTCCAGAACAGGCTGATGCGCGAAGCCGGTCCAATCTGCCCGGATGCGCCGCCATTTCCCCATGCGGCAACGGCGCTGGTGCCGTTGAAGGCGGCGGCGGAGAAGCAGGGCCGCGCGGACTTCACCAATCTTTGGGCGGGGCAGGCGATCGCCATGGGGCGGGACCTCCCCGCCGCCGAATTGACCCGGGATCTCGCCAAATCGGCGCTGGCCCGCATGAAAGCGCTGGCTGGGTAGCTCCGGCCCCGGTTGCGGCGCAAAACCGGCCTCTGCTATACGGCACATAGGTTTTGCCGTGAGAGGCCTTATATAATGTCCGTCGACGCCGCTACCGTCCGCCGCATCGCGCATCTGGCGCGCATCGCGGTTTCCGAGGGCGAGGTTCCGCATCTGCAGGGCGAGCTTAACGCCATGCTCGCCTTCGTCGAGCAGCTCTCGGAGGTCAATGTCGAGGGCGTGGAGCCCATGACCTCGGTCACCCCGATGCAGATGAAGAAGCGGCAGGACGTGGTCGATGACGGCGAGATCGCCGACGATATCGTTGCCAATGCGCCCGCGACCGAAGGTCACTTCTTCCTGGTGCCCAAGGTCGTCGAGTAATTTTTAGGACGTGGTCCGATGTGTCTGCTTTGCGACGATGAGAAGGCCTATCAGGCCTACATGAACTATCTCGACAAGATGGAGCGGCAGGGCAAGGCTGCCGATCCCAACGTCGCCGTCAATGCCGTGCTCGACGAGATCGAGGCCGCCGCCAATGCGGCCGCCAAAAAAGACGACCCAGCCAACGACAAGACCCTGTCTCCGTTCTTCTGCAGCCCGATCAATAAATGACCGATTTGACATCGCTGACGCTCGCCGAGGCCCGCAAGGGTCTCGCCGACAAGACTTTCACGTCCCTCGAGCTGACCGACGCGCATCTGAGCGCCATCGAAGCCGCGCGGGTGCTCAACGCCTTCGTGATGGAGACGCCGGAGCAGGCGCGCGACATGGCCAAGGCCGTGGACGAGAAGATCGCCAAGGGCGATGCCGGTCCGCTCGCCGGAATCCCGCTCGGCATCAAGGATCTGTTCGCGACCAAGGGCGTGCGCACCACCGCATGCTCGAAAATCCTCGGCAATTTCGTGCCGACCTACGAGTCCACCATCACCTCGCAGCTGTGGCGCGACGGCGCGGTGATGCTCGGCAAGCTCAACAATGACGAATTCGCGATGGGCTCGGCGAACGAGACCTCGTGCTTCGGTCCCGTCGGCAATCCCTGGCGGCGCGAGGGAAGCAACACCACGCTGGTGCCGGGTGGCTCGTCCGGCGGCTCTGCCTCGGCGGTGGCGGCGCTGCTGTGCATGGGCGCGACCGCGACCGACACCGGCGGCTCGATCCGCCAGCCGGCGGCGTTCACCGCGACCGTCGGCATCAAGCCGACCTATGGCCGCTGCTCGCGCTGGGGCATCGTCGCCTTTGCCTCCTCGCTCGACCAGGCAGGTCCCATTGCGCGCAGCGTGCGCGATTCCGCGATGCTGCTGCGCTCGATGGCCGGCCATGACCCGAAGGACACGACCTCGGTCGACATTCCCGTGCCCGATTACGAGGCGGCGATCGGCAAGTCCGTGAAGGGCATGAAGATCGGCATTCCCAAGGAGTACCGCCTCGACGGCATGCCGGCCGAGATCGAAAAACTCTGGAGCGAGGGCGCGGCGTGGCTGAAGGCGGCCGGCGCCGAGCTGGTCGAGGTGTCGCTGCCGCACACCAAATACGCACTGCCGGCCTATTACATCGTGGCGCCGGCGGAAGCGTCCTCGAACCTCGCGCGCTATGACGGCGTCCGCTACGGCCTGCGCGAGCAGGCCAAGAACATCACCGAGCTCTACGAGAACACCCGCGCCGAAGGTTTTGGTGCGGAGGTCCGCCGCCGCGTCATGATCGGCACCTATGTGCTCTCGGCCGGCTATTACGACGCCTACTATTTGCGCGCCCAGAAGGTGCGCACGCTGATCAAGAAGGATTTCGAGGATTGCTTCGCCAGGGGCGTCGACGCGATCCTCACCCCGGCGACGCCGTCGGCGGCCTTCGGCATCGGCGAGAAGGGCGGCGCCGATCCGGTCGAGATGTATCTCAACGACATCTTCACGGTGACCGTGAACATGGCGGGCCTGCCCGGCATCGCGGTGCCCGCCGGCAAGGATGCGCAGGGCCTGCCGCTCGGCCTGCAGCTGATCGGCCATCCGTTCGAGGAGGAGACGCTGTTCTCGCTCGGCGAGGTGATCGAGCAGGCGGCCGGCCGCTTCACGCCCGCGAGGTGGTGGTGAATGCCGCGGCGTTCATCGCGAGCCTCGACGGCGCGGCGCCCGCGCCACACCTGAGCGCGCCGCTCGCCGGCCTGTGGTGGGCCGCGAAGGGAGACTGGGACCGCGCCCACAAGATCGTCCAGGACGACAACGGCCGCGACGCGGCCTGGGTGCACGCCTACCTGCACCGCGTCGAGGGCGATCTCGGCAACGCCGGCTACTGGTACCGCCAGGCCGGCCAGCCCGCGGCAAAGGATTCATTGGAAGCGGAGTGGGAGCGGATCGCTGTCACGCTGCTCGGGAGCACGACATGAGCACGGCCACGCACAAGCTTCTCAAGGGCGCCACCGGTGACTGGGAGGTGGTCATCGGCATGGAGATCCATGCTCAGGTGACGTCGAAGTCGAAACTGTTCTCGGGCGCCTCCACCGCGTTCGGCGGCGAGCCGAACACGCACGTCTCGCTGGTCGATGCCGCGATGCCGGGCATGCTGCCCGTCATCAACGAGGAATGCGTCAGGCAGGCTGTCCGGACCGGGCTCGGTCTCAATGCGCAGATCAATCTGCGCTCGGTGTTCGACCGCAAGAACTATTTCTATCCAGACCTGCCGCAGGGCTACCAGATCAGCCAGTACAAGTCGCCGGTCGTGGGCGAGGGCGAGGTGATCGTCGATCTCGACGGCGGCCGCACTGTCTCCATCGGCATCGAGCGGCTGCATCTGGAGCAGGATCCGGGCAAAATGCTGCACGACCGGTCGCCGTCGCTGTCCTACATCGATTTCAATCGCTGCGGCGTGGCGCTGATGGAGATTGTCTCGAAACCGGATATCCGCGACGCCGAGCAGGCCAAGGCCTATGTGACCAAGCTGCGCTCGATCATGCGCTACCTCGGCACCTGTGACGGTGACATGGAGAAGGGATCCTTGCGCGCCGACGTCAATGTGTCCGTGCGCAAGCCCGGCGCGCCGCTCGGCACCCGCTGCGAAATCAAGAACATGAACTCGATCACCTTCATCGGCCAGGCGATCGAGTATGAAGCGCGGCGCCAGATCGAGATCCTGGAGGACGGCGGTCAGATCGAGCAGGAGACGCGTCGGTTCGATCCCAACAAGGGCGAGACCCGCTCGATGCGGTCCAAGGAAGAGGCGCACGACTATCGCTACTTCCCCGATCCCGACCTGCTGCCGCTGGAGTTCAGCCAGGAATTCGTCGACGAGCTGAAGGCTGAGCTCCCCGAGCTGCCGGACCAGAAGAAGACGCGCTTCGTCGCCGATCTCGGCCTGTCGGCCTATGATGCGAGCGTGCTCGTCGCCGAGCGCGAGAGCGCGGTGTTCTACGAGACAGTGCTCGACAAGCTCGGCAACCGCGCGCGCGACGGCAAGATGGCGGCGAACTGGGTGATCAACGAGCTGTTCGGCCGTCTCAACAAGGAAGGCCGGGATATTACGGGCTCTCCGGTGGGCGCCGAGCAGCTCTCGGGGATCATCGACCTGATCGGCGAGGGCACGATCTCGGGCAAGATCGCCAAGGATCTGTTCGAGATCGTCTGGCAAGAGGGCGGCGATCCCCGTGCGCTGGTCGAAAGCCGCGGCATGAAGCAGGTCACGGATCTTTCGGCGATCGAAAAGGTTGTCGACGACATCATCGCGGCCAATCCCGACAAGGCCGCGCAGGTGAAGGACAAGCCGCAGTCGCTCGGCTGGTTCGTCGGCCAGGTCATGAAGGCCTCCGGCGGCAAGGCCAACCCGCAGAGCGTCAACGACCTGCTCAAGTCCAAGCTCGGCGTCTAGCGTCGCGCGTTCGAACGAGGTGACGGACACGCTTCGTCACCTCGCTTTCGGTTCGTGATGCGACGCTCGCGCGCATCCTCAGCGGCAAACTTCATCCCGACCAGAGGCGATGCGACGGCCGAATCGCCGTCACGCGATTCGCGCAAAAAGGCGGCTCGCTCACGCTCTGGCGAGCGCTCGCGCCGTTAAGCATGAAAATAATTTCGTTGCCAAAAATCGCGACTCAGAGTCCGCGAAATGCCTTTGCAAGGTGATCTCGACCGTCACGATGCGCACCGTCGGGTCGATCGTGCGCGATGCGCGCGTGCAGGAAAATACTTGCTGCATAGAGTTTTCTGCAATCGCATCTCTCGCAGACATCGACGATGCGGGCACTCTGCGCGATCGTGCAAACGCGTCATGCAGCGTGCTTGCATCGCGCTCGCCAAGCGCACGCGCCTTGCGCCGTCAACACTTCTTTAAGCGAGACGCTGTTTTTTTCGTTGTGTTGGTGTATTCGGGATGAGTGTGCACTCGATCCCCGAATGCATGCAGCGATTAAGCCATCTCACACATCGGAGGGCAACATGGCCAAGAAAGCTAAGAAGGCAAAGAAGGCGAAGAAGGCGAAGAGCGCAGTGAAGAAGACTGCGAAGAAGACCCGCAAGGTCGCCAAGAAGAAGTAACTTCGCTTCTGAAGTTGCCGGCTCCTCGAGAGCCGGCACGTCATCAGCGCCTCCCAGAGGTTCTGGTCGACGATAGAGGGTGTCGGCGAGACATCAGGTCAACGGTCGGACCGTTCTCTTTTGCGGTCCGGCAGAAGAAACAAGTTTTCTTCGTTCGGTGCGGGGCCGGTTCTCCGGTTCTGCAATTTCACGAGTGGCCTCGCGGTCAAAGTGGAATCTGGTCCTGACGTGTTCGCCGACGCCCTCGTTCTCCTGAGGCCGGGGTATTGCCGGCATTCCTTTTCCCCACATTGCTGATCTGACCACAGCGCGTCCGCGCCGCTCTTGTCGTGCTGCCTTGGGGCAGGCAAGGGCTGAGGCCCGATTGCGTGGTGTTTGCGCCACGCTTTGCCATTCGCGGTGTCATCGCCCGGCTCCGACCGGGCGATCCAGCACGCCGAGACGGCAGTGGTTGAATCGATGGGCTGCGGCGTACTGGATTCCCGCCCGCGTGGGGAATGACAGGGCGGAGGCGGCGCCCACCGCGCGCGATGGTTATCGATGTCCCAAAATCCCAAGGTAAACCAAATCTGACGAATCGCGGAAGTGCCTGCAAATCAGGGACTTCTTGAATTCTGTGCGCCGGCGCCGCGCGCTCGCGTTTACGTCTGCTTCATCGCGATACTTAAACTGCCATTCAAATTTGCCCATCATCATCGCCTCCAACAAGCCGGCAAACGGCGTTGGGTAAAAAGACTAAGGGATGAGTTGAACAGTGCACGGTCCCGGGAAGGGGCATGCACATCAGAGTTGGACGGGAGCCGCGCTCGGGGGAGCAAGGCACAAGAAAAAGGGGATGCGTTATGTTTCAGGGTACTTTCGATCTGGAGACGGCAACGCCGATCGACGCGACCGCGCTGTCGGACGTGCTGTTCGAGCGGGGGATCTATTGGGCGAGCGGCCGTTCCGGGCTCGTCGATCTCGTCGCCGCACACAAATGGTTCAACCTCGCCGCCCTGAAGGGCCGCAAGGACGCCGTGACGCTGCGCCAGGAAGTCGCCGGGCAGATGTCGGATGCCGAGATCTCGGCCGCGCAGCGCGAGGCGAGGGCGTGGGTCTCCACGCACTGAACCGAGAATTGCATCCGCACCCGTGTTCGCACGGGTGGGCCTGGTTGCGCTGAATCAAGTTTCTTCGTCGTGCCGCCACATAAGACCCGTGCGGCATGAGCGAGCCCGACACTAAGAGACGATGGCTGCCGATTCAGATCGCTCCCGATGAGTGCGATCTGGAACTCGGACGTCCGCACAAGACGGGGATTCTGCCCTGGTCGTTCCCGTGCCGGCGCAGGTCCGGCGTCTGGTACAACGTCTGGGCCGGCGAGGCGGTGCTGATTTCGCCCTCGCATTGGCGGATCTGGCGGTTCCACCGGTAGGCACGGACCACACACATATCCACACATATAAGATGGCGCGAATCGAGCTGGAGCTCGCCGCGCCGATCCTTGCGCCAGGCTTTCGCGCGGCCTCACGAGCGCACTCAGGTGAAAGAACGCCCAGACCTTGATTGATTCTGCCGCTGGGTGGCGGAGAGGGAGGGATTCGAACCCTCGATACAGCTTGAGACCGTATGACGCTTTAGCAAAGCGTTGCCTTCAGCCACTCGGCCACCTCTCCGGTGCGAGCCTTATGCATCTAATTACTCGGGCCGGTCAATTTGGAAGCGTGTGTTTTCGCTCGAATATTCCCAGCGATTTTCGCAGCAAAGCAGTTTGCTCCCGGGGCGTGACCGTAACGTTGCGAGAATCGGGCACAGAGTTGGAGCGTCCGGCGCATCTCGAAGGATAGTTCCGCCCATGAGAACGTCTTAGCTCGCGTAAGAGACTGAGTTTACTGGAAGAATCGATTGAGCGGGGGCGGGCGGTCGAAAGTTCGATTCGTGGCATCTCCGTCAGCCGGCTCCAATAGCCCCGCTATCCACAAAGGTGCTCGTCGTGCACCTTGAAGCCGCGCCTGCATCAGGCTGGGGAGGCGCGGAGCAGGTCGATGCGTTCTCCTCGAGTCTCCCTCCGATTCTACGATTCGAGGGCGTCAAAGCCCCTCCAGGCCGAGATCTCGCTTGCGGTGCCTTAAGTGCGGAACTTTGATGGCAAAAGGAACCGTCTCTAAAACATCAAAGAAAACAATTGGTTGCGAGGGCGCTCCGGTCACATCTGCGTGTTATTTGTGCAACACCCGCCGGAAAACAAGCTTCATAGGCCCGTTTCAAAGCGTTCTCTTGTTGTGTGTGCAAGGACGTTCGGTAATTGTGACTGAGCGACGGAGGGGGGCATCCCGAGGTCGTCCCGTTTAGGTCATTTCGCTTAAGTCCCTCGCGTTCATGCGGGTGTGTCCGAAGACGCGAAGGAGCCCGGAGCGGTGATTTAGAGGGGGTTGGGGAATTGGCCGTCCGGTCAGTGACCTTCCCTGAAGAGCAACTTGGAGGTTTAACATGAAGTTGGTTAAGAGCCTTTTGCTCGGCTCAGCGGCGGGTCTGATCGCCGTGGGCGGAGCTCAAGCAGCCGATCTGCCCGTGAAGGCCAAGGCGGTCGAATACGTGAAGATCTGCTCGCTGTACGGCGCGGGCTTCTACTACATCCCGGGCACCGACACCTGCATCAAGCTGGGTGGTTATCTGCGCGCTGAAGTCGCGCTGAACACCAACTCGAGCTTCAGCGGTCAGCTCACGTCGAACAACGGTTCGCGCAACCGTCTGACGAACTACTACACCATGCGCGCTCGTGAAGATCTCAACATCGACACGCGCACCGCGACCGAGTACGGCGTCGTCCGTACCTTCTTCGACGGCGTGTTCTCCTGGACCACCGGCAACTACGCCGGTACGGGCAGCGCGACCGGCACGACCGCCTACAGCGGCACGCTGGCTCTCAACACCTCCGGCGCCACACCGGCGCTCGTTGGTTCGTCGATCAACGGCACCGACGGCAACACCTCGGGCGGTTCGCTCGGCGTGTACTACGCCTTCATCCAGTTCGCCGGCTTCACCATGGGTAAGGCCGTGTCGCAGTTCGACGCGCCCTGGACCAACTATCCCGGCAATAACTTCGACAGCCTCGTCGGCGGCAGCGGCACGGTCACTGGTGTCAACCAGTTCACCTACACCGCTGACTTCGGTCAGGGCGTGACGGCGTCGTTCTCGGCGGAAGACGCGACGGCTTACTACCAGGCCGGCAACCTCAACATGACCGGCGCTTCGGCGACTGGCATGATCGGCGGTTCGTATGGCTCGAACGCCATCGGCGGTTCGCGTTCGCCGAACCTCGTCGGTATGGTTCGTGTCGACCAGGCTTGGGGTCTGTTCCAGGCATCGGTCGCTGCGCATGACAACCACGTTGCCTACTACGGCGCCACCGAGCCGACTGGCCACCCCGACGACAAGTGGGGTTGGGCTGTTCAGCTCGCTCTGTCGATCAAGAACATCCCGACCGGCGCGGGTGACGTGATCAACATTTCGGGCGTCTACACCGACGGCGCGTCCCGTTACAACTTCCAGAACCTGTCGGGCGGCAGCTACTCGATGTTCGGCAGCTCGGGCGTTGCCTACCAGAGCGTCGGCTTCGCCATCGCTCCGGACACCGTGTTCGTGACCGGCTCGTCGCAGGAGACTGTGAAGACCTGGGGCTTCCGTGGTGCCTACACCCACAACTGGGATCCCTACTGGAACACCGCGCTCTACGGTGCCTACGCTCAGGCACAGTTCGGCTCGCTGGCCAAGACCACGCTTTGCGGCGCCGGTGGTGCTGGCGGCGTGTTCGGCGGTCTCGCCGGTGTGACGGGTTGTAATCCTGACTTCGCCATCGGCCAGGTCGGTATCATCACCCGCTGGACTCCGGTCAAGAACCTCACGTTCTCGGCTGACCTGAACTGGACCCATCTCGACCAGAAGTACTCCGGTACGGTTGGTTACGCTGGTGCCGGCACGACGGCCAAGCCGGCCGCTGTGTACGAGCTGAAGGATCAGGACACCATCACCCTGCTCCTCCGCGCTCAGCGCAACTGGTAAGTTCGGTCTAACGACCTGACAGAGAGCCCCGGCGGGAAACCGCCGGGGCTTTTCCTTTGCCGCGATGCTGCCTTCTCGCTTGGCGCAATGGGCCAAGTTTGGCGCATCGCTCTCCATTGACGGTCTTCGTTGCGATCTGATGGAAGTCGTGGTGGGAGGGCAGGGCAATCGCACACGGCGTTTTCCGCCAACTGAGCGCGCGCCTCGTCATTCGAGACGACCGCGAAGCCTGTCATAAGGCCGCCCTTTGCGCGGCCCCGTGGCGGTCTCCTGAGGCTGAGGCCAAGCGGCATCAGTGCCCGTCAAGACTGCTGCCGCACACTCCGTCCTCATCCTGAGGGCCCGCCAACGGCGGGCGTCTCGAAGGTTAGCTACAGAGGGGGCGCTCCCAAATGCGATTGCTCCGGGGTGGGAGAGGGAAGCTCCGCGCTTCCCATCCCTGGCAGTGGCGCGCGGGCGGAGAGCTGCGCTGGCCGGCGCGGCCGCGCATACGCTTCGCTGGTCTGTCTTTGCAGCGGTGGCGACAGGCCCTTCATCTGCACCGTGAGGCAACGGCAGCGCTCGCCACCCCTGCTCGCGGCTGCGAATCGAAAGAGCGGATCGCTATTCCACGCTGCCGGCGCCACGGCGCAGATCGGCTTCGATCTGTAGCCGTGTGCCGCCGCCGAAGCGGGCGCGGTAGACTTGCAGGTTCTCCATGATCCGCTGCACGTAGTTGCGCGTCTCGGAGAACGGAATCAGCTCGACCCAGTCGACCGCGTCGACCTTGGGGTCGCGCGGATCGCCGTAGCGCTCGACCCACTTCTTCACGCTGCCGCGGCCGGCATTGTAGGCGGCAAAGGTCATGATGTAGGAGCCGCGATAATCCTCGAGCAGTCCGCCGAGCTCGGCCGAGCCGAGCGTGGCGTTGTAGACCGAATCGTTCTTCAGCCGCCCCAGATCGTAAGTCGCGCCGTGACGCTTGCAGACATAGCGCGCGGCGTCGGGCGTCACCTGCATCAGGCCGTAGGCCTGCGCCGGCGAGACCACTGACGGATTGAATGCGCTCTCCTGCCGCGCGATCGCATAGACGATGCTGCGCTCGACGTCGGGACCGATCGGGGTGAACTGCGGAATGCCGTTGACGGGGTAGGCGTAAAAGTCGAACGGCAGGCCGCGATTGAGCGCGGCCTTGCCGAGCAGCAGCATGCCGCGCGCATCGTTGTAGCGCTGGGTCAGCTCGCCGAGGCCGGCGAGTGCTTCGGGATCGCCGTTCTCGCCCATGTCGGCCAGCAGCGGTATCGCCATCTCGCGCTCGTCGAGCTCGTAGAGCAGGTGCGCGGCGCGCACGATCTCCAGCCGCTCGGCGCCGCGGCCGCGCGGCTGGCTGTTGAGCTCGATCTGCGGCAGGCCGAGCTTGGCCCGGGCGAGCTGGCCGTAATAGCTGGTCGATTGTTCGGCCGCGCGGGCATAGGCGTTGCGCGCCTCCTGCTGGCGCCCCGCCGCTTCCGCGGCGCGGCCCTGCCAATAGCCGGCACGCGCCAGCGCGGTCGGATTGACGCTGCCGACGCCGATGCGGGCGAAATGCTGGGTGGCGGCCGCAGGGTCGTTGAGGAAGCGCAGCGCGATCCACCCGGCCGTGAACTCCTGCTCGGTCTTGTAGATGTCGCGCGAGGGCAGTGCGGCGTCGCGCGCGATCAGATAGGCGCTGCGGAATTCCTCGGTGTCGATCATCTTGCGCGCCAAAAGACGCCGCTCGATCCACCATTCGTCGAGATTGTGGAGCCGGTTCGGATCCTTCGGCGCCGACAGCATGAGCTGGGCTGCTTCGGCGAACTTCTCCTCGCGGCGCAGCAGCTGGATCCTGCTGAAGGTGAAGCCGGGGTCGTTGTGCAGCTCGCGGGGCACGGCGTCGAGCAGCGCGCGCGCGTTCGGCGCCTTCTTGACGGCGGCGATGCGGGCCTTGGCGAGTGCGACATAGCCGGCGCCCAGGCGCTTTGCGGCGCGCAGCGCGGCCTCGTTCTCGCTGCCGTAGAGCAGGGTGTCCATCCGCGCCTTCTGGTCGCCCGGCGTCAGCAGGGCGCCGAACTGGTCGAGCGCGTTGTTCTCGGTGTCCTCGGACATCGGATCGCTGCGCCAGGCCTCGCGCACCAGCCGCTCGGCATTGGCGCGGTCGCCGCGCGCCAGCATCGCCTTGGCGAGCGTGAAGCGGCCCTTGGCGGAGATCGGAGATTCGTTCTCGAACCACGACCACGCGACGGAATCGTCGCGCCTGTCGTCCCACATCGCGGCCTCGAGGCGCCGGCGCAGGAAGGTTTGCGACGGCCAGCTCGGATTGGCGGAGAGGAAGGCGCGGTAGCGCTCCACGGTCGCGCCATTGTCCTCGCTGCGCAGGATGATCCATTCCGCGAGTTTTCGCGCGACCGGATCCGAGATGCCCGCTGCGACGCTGCTGGCGTCACCCGCCTTGCGCTTGCGCACGAGCTCGATGACACTCTCGAGGGCGTCCTTGTCACCCTGGGGCGTCGACGACGTCGCAGCGACCGCGGCCGGTATGACCGGCTTGCGCGGCGCGGCATGCTGGCGGGTCGCCGGAGCCAGCACCGGCGCTGCGGCCGGTCTGGCCGCGGGGGCGGAAGGTCTGACGGTGGCGGTCACGGCCGGCGCGGGGGCCGTTTTCGGCGGCGAACCGCTGGCGGCCGGATGCGATTTCGGCGCAGGGGTCGCTACGGCGGGCTTTGCGGCAGGCGTTGCTGCAGGCTTGGGCTTGTCCTTCGCGGGCTCTGTTCCGGCGCTCTTGCCGCCGTCCTTGCCGATCTCCTTGGCCGGTTTCTTCGCAGCGTCCTTCGCCGGAGCGCCAGCGGCACCCTTGCTCGCGCCCTTGCTTGCTCCCTGGCTTGCTCCTTTGGCCGCGTCCTTCGAAGTTTCCTTGCCGGTTCCCTTGGACGAGCCCTTCGCGCTGTCCTTGGCAGCGTCCTTGGCGGCCGGCTTCGCGGTGTCCTTGCCGGCTTCCGCAGGTGTCTCATTGGACTTGGCCAGGGCGGCGCAGCCGACCGACAGCCCTGCCATCAGGCACACGATGAGACCGGTGGATCGCCAGGCGGCACGAGGGAATGAGGTCACGGGTTTGGTCGCCCCGAATCAGTCAAGTGGCTCAAGATCTAGCTGTATTTGATTGAATATGCGGACAAAATACCAACAGCGGCTTACCGCGGGCGGGTTTGCACCACTACCACGGCAAAATCGCGGCCTAAACGGTGCGTCACACGGAAGCGGGCCTTTTACCGGCGGGATAGACCCGATATGAAAGGGGCTTGCTCAAGAGATAGCCGCGTACGGAGGAAGTCCATGGCAGCCAAGACGAAATTCCGGGGGTCGTTCACCGCCTTGGTCACGCCGTTCAAGAACGGCTCGCTGGACGAGGCGGCATTCCGATCCCTGGTCAACTGGCAGATTTCGGAGGGCACCAACGGCCTGGTCCCGGTCGGCACCACCGGCGAGAGCCCGACGCTCAGCCATGACGAGCACAAGAAGGTGGTCGAATGGTGTATCGCTGAAGCCAAGGGCCGCGTGCCTGTGATCGCCGGTGCTGGCTCCAACTCGACCAAGGAGGCGATCGAGCTCGCCCAGCACGCGGAGAAGGCCGGCGCGGGCGCCGTGCTGGTGGTGACGCCCTACTACAACAAGCCGACCCAGGAAGGCATGTACCAGCACTTCAAGGCGATCAACGACGCGATCGGCATTCCGATCATCATCTACAACATCCCGCCGCGCTCGGTGATCGACATGTCGGTCGACACCATGAAGCGGCTGTGGGAGCTCAAGAACATCGCCGGCGTGAAGGACGCCACCGCCAGCATGGTGCGCGTGTCGCAGCAGCGTGCGGCGATGGGCGAGGATTTCAACCAGCTCTCGGGCGAGGACGCGACCATCATCGGCTACATGGCGCATGGCGGCCACGGCTGCATCTCGGTGACGTCGAACGTCGCGCCGCGCCTGTGCTCGGAGTTCCAGGCCGCCTGGGCGAAGGGTGACCATGCCACCGCGCTGAAGATCCACGACAAGCTGATGCCGCTGCACAACAACCTCTTCATCGAGAGCAACCCGGCGCCGATCAAGTACGCGATGTCGCTGCTCGGCAAGCTCGACGAGACGCTGCGGCTGCCGATGGTGCCGGTCTCCGAGCCGACCCGCGTTGCCGTGCGCAGTGCCATGGTTCATGCTGGGTTGATCAACTGATGGGTTGACCAATCGGGGGGGGGCCGTTCATGAGCGTCGACGAGAAGGGCAGGCGGATGCTCACGGAGTTCCGCGAATTCGCCATGAAGGGCAACGTCGTCGATCTCGCGGTCGGCGTCATCATCGGTGCGGCCTTCGGCGCCATCGTCACCTCGCTGGTCGGCGACATCATCATGCCGATCATCGGTGCAGCGACGGGCGGCCTCGACTTCTCGAACTACTTCGCCCCCTTGTCGAAGGCGGTGACCGCCACCAACTTAGCGGATGCGAAAAAGCAAGGCGCCGTACTTGCTTACGGTAGCTTCCTGACGCTGACGATCAACTTCATCATCGTCGCCTTCGTGCTGTTCCTGGTGATCCGCGCCATCAACACGCTGAAGCGGAAGGAAGAGACCAAGCCCGCGGAGCCGCCGAAGCCGTCGGCGGAGGTCGTGCTGCTGACCGAGATCCGCGATCTCCTCAAGAAGTGACGCGCGCGCTTCATCCAAACTGTTAGCATCGCTGCGCATCGCGCTCAGGTTTCGTCGCCATGGCTGAAAAGAACGAACGTCCGATCAAGGTCATGGCGGAAAATCGCAAGGCCCGCTTCAACTATGCGATCGAGGATACGATCGAGGCGGGGATTGCGCTGACCGGCACCGAGGTCAAGTCGATCCGCAACGGCAAGAGCACGATCGCGGAGTCCTATGCCGATTCCAAGGACGGCGAGATCTGGCTGATCAACGCCACCATTCCCGAATATCTGCAAGGAAACCGCTTCAATCACGAGCCCAAGCGGCCGCGAAAGCTGCTGCTGCATCGCCGGCAGATCAACAAGCTGATGGGCGCCGTCGACCGTGAGGGCATGACGCTGATCCCGCTCAAGCTCTATTTCAACGAGCGTGGTCGCGCCAAACTGCAGCTTGCGGTTGCAAAGGGCAAGAAGCTCCACGACAAGCGCGAGACCGAGAAGAAGCGCGACTGGAGCCGGGAGAAGGGCCGCCTGATGCGGGCGAGGGGATAGCGAGATGAACCAACGGAACCTGCTCGAGGTCGATTGGAGCCAGATTCCCGCACCCGAAGACGACGGCGCCGCCGCGCATCTGACCGGCATGACGTTGCCGCCGATCGGCCTGCTCGCGACCAACGACACCTCGGTGACGCTGTCGGCGCTGCGTGGCCGGACTGTGGTGTTCGCTTATCCCCGCACCGGCGAACCCGGCAAGATTTCGTTGGTCGACGATTGGGACATGATCCCGGGCGCGCGCGGGTGCACGCCGCAGACTTGCGCATTTCGCGATCTGTTCGCCGAGCTGAAGGGCGCCGGCGCCTCCCACGTGTTCGGCCTCTCGACCCAGAGCAACGCGTACCAGACCGAGATGGCGTCACGGCTGCATCTGCCGTTCCCCGTGCTGTCGGACGAGAAGCTGGCGCTGACGCGCGCGCTCAATCTGCCGACGATGGAGGTCGCGGGCCTGACGCTGATCAAGCGTCTTGCGCTGATCGTCGACGACGCCAGGATCACGCATGTGTTCTACCCGGTGTTTCCGCCCGACCGGAACGCAGGCGACGTCCTGGACTGGCTCAAGGCCAATCCGGCCAAAGCCTGAACCCGGGCGCTAATCGAGATCGGCCTTCACCTTCGCGAACACCGACCGGAACATGTCCGGCGTCAGCACGCCGGTATTCGTGTTGTAGCGCGAGCAGTGATAGCTGTCGTAGAGCCTGAACGCGCCGGCCTGATGCACGGCGCCGTGGCCGAAGGGGGCCTGCGAGGCCTTCAGGTTCAGCGGCTTGAGCACGCTGTCGTGCGCAATCCGCCCGAGCGCGATGATCGCGCGCAGCTTCGGCATCGTCTCGAGATTCGCGACGAGGAACTGGCGGCAGGTGTTGATCTCAACCGGCAGCGGTTTGTTCTGCGGCGGAACGCAATGCACTGCATTGGCGATCCGGCAGTCGACCAGCTTCAGGCCGTCGTCGGGACGCGCCTGATAGGTGCCCTTGGCAAATCCATATTCGAGCAGCGTGGCGTAGAGCAGGTCACCGGCGTAGTCGCCGGTGAACGGCCGTCCCGTGCGGTTGGCGCCCTGCATCCCCGGCGCGAGGCCGACGATCAACAGGCGTGCCTTGACGTCGCCAAAGGGCGCGACCGGCGCGTTGTGCCACAACGGCTCGCGCGCCCGGTTCGCCTCGCGAAAGGCGACCAGGCGCGGACAGAGCGGACAATTGCGGTCGGGAACGACGGTTGGAGCCTGGCGACTTGACCGGGCCGCCTCACTCCTCGAAGTCGTCATCGCCCCTCGGCGCCACGGTGGTTGCGCGCTGGAGGAATTGCGGGGCGTGGTGGCGGGCCTCGCGATCGCCGCGGTCGCGCGGGGCGGGGCGTTCGGAGGGATCGCGGCCGAGCTTGGATTGCAGCTCGACGAGGTCGGTGAAGACGTCGGCCTGGCGGCGCAGCTCGTCGGCGATCATCGGCGGCTGGCTGGCGATGGTGGAGATCACCGTGACCCGCACGCCGCGGCGCTGCACGGCCTCGACCAGGGAGCGGAAGTCGCCGTCACCGGAGAACAGCACCATCTGGTCGATGTGCTCGGCAAGCTCCATGGCGTCCACAGCGAGCTCGATGTCCATATTGCCCTTGACCTTGCGGCGGCCGGAGGCGTCGATGAACTCCTTGGTCGCCTTGGTGACGACGGTGTAGCCGTTGTAATCCAGCCAGTCGATCAGCGGGCGGATCGAGGAGTATTCCTGATCCTCGATGATGGCGGTGTAGTAGAACGCCCGAAGCAGCGTGCCGCGGCTCTGAAACTCCTTCAGCAGGCGCTTGTAGTCGATGTCGAAGCCCAGAGTTTTCGCCGTCGCGTAGAGATTGGCTCCGTCGATGAAGAGCGCGATCTTGTCGGTAGAGGAAGGTGACATTCAGTTTGCTCGCGTAGTGTTCGTGATTGATCGTTTATTGTTGGCGCGGCGGCAGGAGGCCGCGCAATTGTAGAGTGCCGCTAAAACCCATCGAAACCGCAAATCCGGAGAAGTCGGGGCAAACAAGGTATAGTTATGGCGGACTTTCCATACACCCGGCGCCGCCATCGATGGCAGCCCGGGTAACCACCCATCCCAGCCCCAATGTGGGGGTAGCAGAGCCGTTTGGCGAGGCCAAATCACAAATTGGCCTTGCGAAACCGCCCCAGCCCCTATAACTAGCCCCAATCATCCACATATTTCGTCCCACCCACAACGGAGCGACAGTCCATGGCTCGCGTCACCGTAGAAGATTGTATCGACAAGGTCGACAACCGGTTTGACCTGGTCCTGCTGGCCGCCCACCGTGCCCGCATGATTTCGTCCGGTTCACAACTAACGGTTGACCGCGATAACGACAAGAACCCTGTTGTGTCTTTGCGCGAAATTGCTGACACGACCATTTCGCCCGAGGACCTGCGCGAGGAGCTGGTGCACTCGCTCCAGAAGTTCGTCGAGGTCGACGAGCCCGAGCCGGATACGGTGCCGTTGATCGGTTCCGCGGGCGCGAGCGTCGATGCGGACGATACCGAAGTCGCCGTCGAGCGCATGACCGAAGAGGAGCTCCTGAAGGGACTCGAAGGCCTTGCGCCGCCCGAGGAGCAGCCCGAGGAAGACGAGTAAATCGTCCGTCGCGATCGTCGATGTCTTGTGATTTTATCAAAGGCCCGAACCGGTGTTCGGGCCTTTGCTTTTGTTGACGTTTTCGTGGTTACCATGCGTTGTACTTGGCGATGCGTCCTGTCACTGAATTGATCGGACACAAGCGCGATCGGAGCTAAGATGTATACAGCGGGCCGGCTCGGGCTCGTTTGAAGGCAGGACGGGATGGTATATCGGCGCCGCAGATCCACGCAGATGCAGGCCGCAACCGAATCGGTTGCCGTGGCCCCGACTGCGCCGGTCGCGCGCCCGGCCAAGCCGCGTGCGCGCATGATGCGTCAATATGACCTCGTCGAGCGCGTCAGGTCCTACAATCCCAACACCAACGAAGACTTGCTGAACCGCGCCTATGTCTACGCCATGAAGGCGCACGGCTCGCAGACCCGCGCCTCGGGCGATCCGTATTTCTCGCACCCGCTCGAAGTGGCAGCGATTCTCACCGACCTCAAGCTCGACGACGCCACCATCGTGGCCGCGCTGCTCCACGACACCATCGAGGACACCGAAGCGACGCGGGCCGAGATCGACCAGATATTCGGGCCGGAGATCGGCGCGCTGGTCGAGGGCCTGACCAAGCTGAAGCGGCTCGAGCTGGTGTCGCGCGAGGCCAAGCAGGCCGAGAACCTGCGCAAATTATTGCTGGCCATTGCTGACGATGTCCGCGTGCTCCTGGTCAAGCTCGCCGACCGCCTGCACAACATGCGTACGCTGGATTTCGTGCCGACGGAATCGCGCAGGCGCATTGCCGAAGAGACGCTCGACATCTATGCGCCGCTGGCGGGCCGCATGGGCATGCAGGAAATGCGCGAGGAACTGGAGGATCTGTCCTTCCGCACCCTCGATCCCGAGGCCTATTCGGTGGTGATGCAGCGGCTCGACGCGCTCGCCGAGCGCAACCGCAACCTGATCGGCGAGATCGAGGACCAGCTCTCCAACAATCTGCGCCACCGGGGCTTAGGGGCGCGGGTCTATGGCCGCCGCAAGAAGCCGTTCTCGATCTGGACCAAGATGGAGCGCAAGTCGGTCGGCTTCGAGCAATTGTCCGACATCTTCGGCTTCCGCCTCGTCGTCAACGACATCGAGGCCTGCTATCGCGCGCTCGGCATCGTCCACACCACCTGGCCGGTCGTGCCGGGACGCTTCAAGGACTACATCTCGACGCCGAAGCAGAACGACTACCGCTCGATCCACACCACGGTGATCGGCCCCGGCAACCAGCGCGTCGAGCTGCAGATCCGCACCGAGGCGATGGACCAGATCGCCGAGCGGGGCATCGCTGCGCACGTCTTCTACAAGGAGGGCGTCGGCTCGCCGACCGAATTCCTCAAGCGCGAGTCCAATGCGTTCGCCTGGCTGCGCCACACCATCGGCATCCTTTCGGAGAGTGCCAACCCGGAGGAATTCCTCGAGCACACCAAGCTCGAGCTGTTCCACGACCAGGTGTTCTGCTTCACCCCCAAGGGCAAGCTGATCGCGCTGCCGCGCCACGCCAACGTGATCGACTTCGCCTATGCCGTGCACACCGACGTCGGCAATAGCGCGGTCGGCTGCAAGATCAACGGCCAGTTCGCGCCGCTGTCCTCGGAGCTGCAGAACGGTGACGAGGTCGAGGTGCTGACCTCGGAAGCGCAATCGGCGCCGCCCTCGGCCTGGGAGACGCTTGCGGTCACCGGCAAGGCGCGCGCCGCGATCCGCCGTGCCACGCGGACTGCGGTGCGCGATCAATATGCCGGTCTCGGCCGGCGCATCGTGGAACGCCTGTTCGAGCGCGCCAAGATCGAATACGCCGACGACAAGCTCAAGGGCGCGCTACCGCGGCTCGCGCGCACCTCGATCGAGGACGTGATGGCGGCGGTGGGCCGCGGCGAGATCAAGGCCTCCCACGTCGCGCGCGCGATGTACCCCGACTACAAGGAGGAGCGCATCGCGCGCTACGGCGTCAAGAAAGGGCTTGCCGCCAAGCTCAAGGAGAAGTCGTCGGAGCCGCCGCGCAGCCCGGTCGCGATCCCGATCCGCGGCATCAATTCCGACCTCCCGATCAAGTTCGCGCCGAATGGCGGCGCCGTGCCGGGCGATCGCATCGTCGGCATCGTCACGCCGGGCGAGGGCATCACGATCTACCCGATCCAGGCGCCGGCCCTGAAGGATTTCGAGGAGGAGCCGGAGCGCTGGCTCGACGTCCGCTGGGACATCGAGGACTCCGCGCCGCAGCGCTTCCCCGCCCGCATCAAGGTCGAGAACGTCAACGAGCCCGGTGCGCTTGCCCAGATCGCGACCGTGATCGCCGAGCACGACGGCAATATCGACAACATCAGCATGCAGCGCCGCTCGCCTGATTTCACGGAGACGACGATCGATCTCGAAGTCTACGATCTGAAGCACCTCAGCGCGATCCTGGCCCAGCTGCGCGCGAAGGCGGTCGTCGCCAAAGTCGAACGTGTTAATGGATAGACGTCTTCCGCAGCCGTCCGTCCCCCGATTTCGTGAGTTTCTGAAATGCCCGCAATTCCGCTTCGCCTCGGCGTCAATATCGATCACGTCGCAACCGTGCGTAACGCGCGCGGCGGCCGCCATCCCGATCCGGTGCGCGCGGCGCTGATGGCCATCGAAGCCGGCGCCGATGGCATCACCGCCCATTTACGCGAGGATCGCCGCCACATCCGCGATGAGGACATGGCGCGGCTGAAGGCCGAGATCTCCAGGCCGCTCAATTTCGAGATGGCGGCGACCGACGACATGATGCGCATCTCGCTCGCGACCAAGCCGCACGCGGTGTGCCTGGTGCCGGAGCGCCGGCAGGAGGTGACCACCGAAGGCGGGCTGGATGTGGTCGGCCAGCACAACGCGCTCGCGCCCTACATCGCCCGGCTGAACGATGCCGGCATTCGGGTCTCCCTGTTCATCGCCGCCGATCCCGCCCAGATCGAGATGGCGGCGCGGCTGCGCGCGCCGGTGATCGAGATCCACACCGGCGCCTGGTGCGATGCCGTGGTCGACGGCCACACCGCCAAGGCCGAGGCCGAATGGCAGCGGATCGTGGCGGGGGTGAAGCTGGCGAAGGCCGCCGGGCTGGAGGTTCATGCCGGGCACGGGCTCGACTATGCGACGGCGGAGACGATTGCCGCGCTTCCAGAGATCATGGAGCTCAACATCGGCTACTACATGATCGGCGAGGCACTGTTCGTCGGTCTTGCCGAGACGGTGCGCTGCATGCGCGCGGCGATGGACCGCGGCCGGAGCCGGGCATGATCATCGGCATCGGCTCCGACCTGATCGACATCACCCGCGTCGGCAAGGTGATCGAGCGCCATGGCGAGCGCTTCCTCGATCGCATCTTCACCGCGGCCGAGCGGGCCAAGGCGGAGCGGCGGGCCAAGAACGAGAAGATGGTGGTGGCGACCTACGCCAAGCGCTTTGCCGCCAAGGAGGCCTGCTCCAAGGCGCTCGGCACCGGGATCCGGCGCGGCGTCTGGTGGCGCGACATGGGGGTGGTCAACCTGCCGGGCGGGCGGCCGACCATGCAGCTGACCGGCGGGGCGCTGGCCCGGCTCCAGGCCCTGACCCCGGAGGGGTTCGAGGCGCGGATCGACCTGTCGATCACCGACGACTGGCCGCTGGCGCAGGCCTTCGTGATCATTTCCGCCGTCCCGCTGCCGAAACCCTGAGGGGGCCCGGCGATTTTACGATTTGTGTTGTAAGTCAATAACTTATCCAGTTTTGATGCGATCCTTGATTGCGTGGCCTCCGACAACCGTCTAAAAGTCCGCGGACACAAAATCAGCTTGGGCGAATTCGGCTTTACGCCGGAATTGGCCCTCACTATCAGAATCAGGACAATCTCCTTGCGCCGCGAACCGGTGGGCCGTTCGCGGGAGGAGGGCGCTCTGTGATCGCCGGGCGGAATTGAGAGAGCAATGAGCGTGACTTCAGGAACGAAAACTGAGAGCGGCGTCGGTGAAACGATCCGGGTCGTGATCCACGCTCTCCTGATCGCGCTGGTGATCCGCACCTTCCTGTTCCAGCCGTTCAACATCCCGTCCGGCTCGATGAAGGCGACGCTGCTGGTCGGCGACTATCTGTTCGTCTCGAAATATTCCTACGGCTACAGCCACTATTCGATTCCGTTCTCGCCGCCGCTGTTCTCCGGGCGGATCTGGGGCTCGGATCCGAACCGCGGCGACATCGTCGTGTTTCGCCTGCCGAAGGACGATTCCACCGATTACATCAAGCGCGTGATCGGCCTTCCCGGAGACCGCATCCAGATGCGGGACGGGCTGCTCTACATCAACGACACGCCGGTCGAGCGGCAGCGCATGAGCGAATATGTCGGCGAGGAGCCCTGCGGCTCGGAAGGTGGCGGCATCTCCCGCGTGAAGCGCTGGAAGGAAACGCTGCCGAACGGGGTGTCCTATGAGACGCTCGATTGCGCCGACAACGGCTACGTGGACAACACCAACGTCTACACCGTGCCAGCCGGCCATTTCTTCATGATGGGCGACAACCGCGACAATTCCACCGATAGCCGCTTCCTCGGCCAGGTCGGCTATGTGCCGCAGGAGAATCTGATCGGCCGCGCCCAGATGATCTTCTTCTCCATCGCCGAAGGCGAGCATGCCTGGATGTTCTGGCGCTGGCCGTGGGCGGTGCGCTGGAATCGATTCTTCAAAATCGTCCGATGAAAGACGAAGCCAAGGACATCGCGATCCAACCGACCGAGGCGCAAGCCGCTCCTGAGAGCGAAGCTGCAGCGAAGACGCCTGCAAAGAAGAAGCGGACACGGAGCAGCAAGGCCAAGGGCACCGATGCCAACGCGGCGCTCGAGGCGCGCATCGGCCATAGCTTCGCCGACCCGAATATGCTGATGCAGGCGATCACGCATGTCTCGGCGCTGAAGTCCGGGCGCAAGCGGGGCGACAGCTATCAGCGCCTGGAATTCCTCGGCGACCACGTGCTCGGGCTGGTCGTCTCCGACATGCTCTATCACGCGTTCCCGAACGCCGATGAGGGCGAGCTGTCCAAGCGTCTTGCCGAACTCGTGCGCAAGGAAAGCTGCGCCGACGTCGCCAAGTCGCTCGGTCTGCTCGACGACATCAAGCTCGGCTCGGTCGGCTCCAGCGCCGACGCGCGCCTGCGCAAGTCCATCCTCGGCGACATCTGCGAGGCCGTGATCGGCGCCGTCTTCCTCGACGGCGGGTACGCGGCGGCGTCCGAGTTCGTCAAGCGCAACTGGACCGAACGCATGCACAAGCCGCGCCGTCCCTTGCGCGATCCCAAGACCGTGCTGCAGGAATGGGCGCAGGGCAAGGGACTGCCGACGCCGGTTTACCGCGAGGTCGAGCGCACCGGCCCGCACCACGATCCGCAATTCCGCGTCGCGGTGGACCTGCCGGGGCTCGCGCCGGCCGAGGGCATCGGCGGCAGCAAGCGCGCGGCAGAGAAAGTAGCAGCTTCAGTGATGATCGAACGTGAAGGCGTTGGCGGCGGCAATGACGGCTGAAACAAGCGGCGAGGCGCCCACTGCCACGCGCTGCGGCTTCGTTGCGCTGATCGGCGCGCCGAATGTCGGCAAGTCCACGCTGGTCAACGCGCTGGTCGGGGCCAAGGTCACGATCGTCTCGCGCAAGGTGCAGACTACGCGCGCGCTGATCCGCGGCATCGTGATCGAGAACAACGCGCAGATCATTCTGGTCGACACGCCCGGCATCTTCCTGCCCAAGCGCCGGCTCGACCGCGCCATGGTTTCGACCGCCTGGAGCGGGGCGCATGACGCCGATCTCGTCTGCGTGCTGCTCGACGCCAAGACCGGGATCGACGAGGAGGCGGAGGCGATCCTCACCAAGGCGGCCAGCGTCAATCACGAGAAGATCCTCGTCATCAACAAGGTCGACCTGGTCCAGCGCGAGAAACTGCTGGCGCTGGCGCAGGCCGCCAACGAGCGCATGAAGTTCGCGCGGACCTTCATGATCGCGGCGATCTCGGGCGACGGCGTCGACGACCTCCGCAAGACGCTGTCCGAGATGGTGCCGGCGGGTCCGTTCCTTTACCCCGAGGACCAGATGTCGGACGCGCCGATGCGGCAGCTGGCGGCCGAGATCACGCGCGAGAAAATCTATCAGAAGCTGCACCAGGAATTGCCCTACCAGTCCACGGTCGAGACCGACAAGTGGGAGGAACGCAAGGACAAGTCGGTGCGGATCGAGCAGACGATCTTCGTCGAGCGCGAGAGCCAGCGCAAGATCGTGCTCGGCAAGGGCGGCGCCACCATCAAGTCGATCGGCGCAGACTCGCGCAAGGAGCTGATGCAGATCCTGGACGTGCCGGTCCACCTGTTCCTGTTCGTCAAAGTGCGCGAGAACTGGGGCGACGACCCCGATCGCTACCGCGAGATGGGCCTGGACTTTCCGAGAGAATAACCAAGAAAAGATCGGTATCCGATGAGCGTGCCCAGCAATGTCCGGCGCTTCGAAGCGCTGCTCTATGCGTCGTTGATGCTGGACGCCTTGTCCGTTGCGGTCCAGGACCGCACGCCCAGTGCCGAGGTGACCGAGCAGATGATCATGACGGGGACCTTGCTCGCCGGCGGCATGATCCTGCTCCTGGTCTACTTCGTCTGGTTAGCTGCGCATTGGCGCAAGAACTGGCCGCGCTGGGTGCTGGCGGCGGCGCTCGTGCTGTCGGTGATCTCGCTCGGCCAGATCATCGGGGAGAAGGGAATGGAGCTCGACAGCGCCATCGAGATCGTCTCTTGCGCGCTGACGACGGCAGGCCTGTATTTCTCCTTCAGCGGCGACGCGCAAGGCTGGTTCAACGCGTGAGGTTTCGCGCGGTGCCGTAGGGTGGGCAAAGGCGCGCCCTTGCGCGCCGTGCCCACCACAATCAATTTGCATCGGGTGGATCAAATTGGTGGGCACGCTTCGCTTTGCCCACCCTACGACAGCTCGAAATGCGGTAAGATTCCTCCCATGGAATGGACCGACGAAGGCATCGTGCTGGGCGTGCGGCGGCATGGCGAATCCAGCGCCATCGTCGAGCTCCTGACCCGCGGGCACGGTCGTCATCTCGGCCTCGTCCGCGGCGGCGCCGGCTCGCGGATGCGGCCCTTGCTGCAGCCGGGGAACAGCGTCAGCGCGGTGTGGCGGGCTCGGCTCGACGAGCATCTCGGCACCTATGCCATTGAGGGATTGAAGCTGCGTGCGGCCACGTTGCTCGGATCATCCCATGGCGTCTACGGCGTCACCCATCTCGCCTCGATTGCGCGCCTCCTGCCGGAGCGCGATCCGCATGAGGAGATCTTTGCGCTGCTCGAACATTCGCTCGACGATTTCGAGGATATCGGTGGTGCGGCCGTGCACCTCATCCATTTCGAGCTGGCGATGCTCGCCGAGCTCGGCTTCGGGCTGGCCCTGGAAAACTGTGCGGTCACAGGCGAGACCACGGACCTGATCTATGTCTCGCCGAAATCCGGCGGCGCGGTGTCGCGCGGCGCGGGCGAGCCGTGGCGCGACCGCTTGTTGCGCCTGCCGCCGTTTCTGCGCCAGGGCGAGACCGCAAGCGACCTCACCGAGCAGGATCTCCAGGACGGCTTTCGGCTCACCGGCCTGTTCCTGCTCCGCCATGTGCTGGAGCCGCGTGGACTGGGCCATTCCGACGCGCGCGCGGGCTTCATCAACGCCTTGATCCGGCAGCAGGCGAAGGCGGCAATTCCCGCGCCATGAGCCGAGCGGGACTCTGCTTTGCCTCCGGGCATGGCGTTCCGGGGAACGAAGTAGGGCTGGTTGAGTTCGCTTCCTCAGGTTCCATAGCGGGGACAGCCTAAATGTTGATCAGAGGTTTCGCCTTGTCCGCGGCGCTGCTTGCGTTTGCGCCTGATGCAATGGCCGGCGAGCCGCAACCCGGCGTGTTTCGCCGGGCGTCCTGTACGGTCGTCCGGTACTATGTGGCGAAATATTCTGCTGCGGCCGCAGAGACATGGGCGCGGTCGAAGGGAGCGACGGAGGCTGAAATCGAGGCCGCCCGGCGGTGCCTGACCAATGTGCCGGCGCCGGCCCAAACGCCTGGTGGGACCCAGACCCAGACCGTGACGGCCGGCTGGGCCGGGCATTAGCCGCCCACAGGGAACCAATCCATCCTTGCCCGATTCGCTTCCACGGTTTAACCGGGCGGCATGGGAAAACGAATCGTTCCGCCGGAAGAACCGGCCGAAATTCACGAGGTGCCGCTGCGTGAAGCGCTCGAGGAGCGTTATCTCGCCTATGCGCTCTCCACCATCATGCACCGCGCGCTGCCCGACGCGCGCGACGGCCTGAAGCCGGTTCACCGTCGTATCCTCTACGGCATGCGCCTGCTCAGGCTCGACCCCGGCACGGCCTTCAAGAAATCCGCAAAAATCGTCGGCGACGTGATGGGCTCGTTCCATCCGCATGGCGACCAGGCGATCTACGACGCCATGGTGCGCCTCGCGCAGGACTTCTCCTCGCGCTATCCGCTGGTCGACGGCCAGGGCAATTTCGGCAATATCGACGGCGATAATCCCGCCGCCTACCGCTACACCGAAGCGCGCATGACCGACGTCGCGCGGCTTCTGCTCGACGGCATCGACGAGGATGGCGTCGAGTTCCGCGCCAATTACGACGGCCAGTCGAAGGAGCCGGTCGTGCTGCCCGGCGGCTTCCCGAACCTGCTCGCCAACGGCGCGCAGGGAATCGCGGTCGGCATGGCGACCTCGATCCCGCCGCACAACGCGGCCGAGCTTTGCGAAGCCGCGCTGCATCTGATCGAGAAGCCGGACGCCAAGTCCAAGGCGCTGATGCGGTGGGTCAAGGGGCCCGATTTCCCGACCGGCGGCATCTGCGTCGATTCCAAGCAGGCCATCGCCGAAGCCTACACCACCGGCCGCGGCTCGTTCCGCGTTCGCGCGCGGTGGGAGCAGGAGGAGGGCGCGCGAGGCGCCTGGGTCGTCGTCGTCACCGAGATTCCCTTCCTGGTGCAGAAGTCGCGGCTGATCGAGAAGGTCGCCGAGCTGCTCGACCAGAAGAAGCTTCCGCTGGTCGGCGACATCAGGGACGAATCGGCCGAAGACGTCCGCATCGTCATCGAGCCGAAATCGAAGAACGTCGATCCCGCGCTGATGATGGAATCGCTGTTCCGCCTCACCGAGCTCGAAAACAAGATTCCGCTGAACCTCAACGTGCTGATCAAGGGCCGCGTGCCCAAGGTGGTGGGTCTTGCGGAGTGCCTGCGCGAATGGCTCGACCATCTGCGCGACGTCCTGATCCGCCGCAGCAACTACCGCAAGGCCCAGATCGAGCACCGGCTGGAAGTCCTCGGCGGCCTCCTGATCGCCTATCTGAACATCGACAAGGTCATCAAGATCATCCGCACCGAGGATGAGCCGAAGCCGGCCTTGATGAAGGAGTTCAAGCTCACCGAAGTGCAGGCCGAAGCCATCCTCAACATGCGCCTGCGCTCCTTGCGCAAGCTCGAGGAGATGGAGATCCGCACCGAGGACAAGAACCTCCGTGCCGAACTCAAGGGCATCAACGCGGTGCTGGCCTCGGAAGCCGAGCAGTGGAAGAAGGTCGGCGAGCAGGTCGGCAAGGTCCGCGACATGTTCGGACCGAAGACGCCGCTCGGCAAGCGCCGCACCACTTTTGCCGACGCGCCCGAGCATGATCTGGCCGCGATGGAGGAGGCCCTCGTCGAACGCGAGCCGGTGACGGTCGTGGTCTCCGACAAGGGTTGGATCCGCACCATGAAGGGCCATGTCGAGGATCTCTCGGGGCTCGCCTTCAAGCAGGACGACAAGCTCGGCTTCGCGTTTTTCGCCGAGACGACCTCGAAGCTGCTGCTGTTCGCCACCAACGGCAAGTTCTACTCGCTCGATGTCGCGAAGCTGCCAGGCGGCCGTGGCCACGGCGAACCGATCCGCCTGTTCATCGACCTCGAGCAGGAGGCGGCGCCCGTCGCGCTGTTCGTCAACAAGGGCGGACGCAAATTCCTGGTCGCGAGCAGTGAGGGCCAGGGCTTTGTCGTCAACGAGGACGATTGCGTCGGCACCACCAAGAAGGGCAAGCAGGTCCTCAACGTCGACATGCCGAACGAGGCGCGCGTGGTTACCGAAGTGCTGGGCGACACCGTCGCGGTCATCGGCGAGAACCGCAAGATGCTGATCTTCCCGCTCGACCAGGTGCCGGAGATGGCGCGCGGCCGCGGCGTGCGGCTGCAGAAGTACAAGGACGGCGATCTATCCGACGTTGCCGTGTTCGAGGCCAAGGCGGGCCTGACCTGGAAGGACTCCGCGGGCCGTGAATTCTCCGCGACCATGAAGGAGCTGGCGGAGTGGCAGGGCACCCGCGCCGACGCCGGCCGCCTGCCGCCGAAGGGTTTCCCGAAGTCGAACAAGTTCGGCCGGGGGATCGGGTAGGGCGGGCTCGTGTCCCGGACGCGCTGCAACGCTCTTGGCGTTGCTGCGCAGAGCCGGGACCCATGCTGCACGGATTGCTCTGAGACATGGGCCCCGGCTCTGCAACGCACCGCCGAAGTGGCGCTGCGCTGCGTCCGGGGCACTCGTCAATGTGTGGTACACATCTGTCTCCCCTTCGCCATTGCGAGCGAAGCGACTTGTCCGCCGAAGCCTTTGGCGAAGGCGGGTGCAATCCAGAATCTCTCCGCGGCGGCAGTCTGGATTGCTTCGTCGCTTCGCTCCTCGCAATGACGCGCGGCGAAAGCGCCACTGTCCAAATGCCATCCTGCTGATATCATCAGCCATCCCGGTATTCTCCGTTGAGACCTAACGCGATGTACGATGTCATTGTTGTCGGCGGCGGCTCCGCTGGCGCCGCTGTTGCGGCACGGCTGTCCGAGGATCCTGCGCGGCGCGTGCTGCTGCTCGAGGCCGGCCGCGACTGGCGCGCCGATGAGGCGCCCTGGGAGGTGCGGACGCCGAATCCGATCCCGATCATCCACAAGCGCGAGTACCAGGAGAAATGGCAGTGGCCTGATCTGTTGTCGCGGCGCGTTGCCGGGCAGGAGGCGCGCTTCTACTGGCGCGGCAAGGGGCTCGGCGGCTCCTCGATGATGAACGGCCAGATCGCGATCCGCGGCGTTGCCGATGCGTTCGACGAATGGGCCGCCAATGGCTGCAGCGGCTGGTCGGCCAGGGAGGTGATGCCGCTATTCTCCGTGATCGAGGACGATCTGGAGTTCGGCGATGCCGAGGGCCACGGCCGCGGCGGGCCGCTGCCGGTCTATCGCGCGCCGCCGGAGACTTGGGGACCGATCGATCGCGGCTTGCGCGATGCGGCGCTGGCGAGCGGCTATCCCTGGTGCGCCGACCTCAACGGCCCCGATGGCGAGGGCGTTGCCTGCTATCCCATCAACAGCCGCAACAGCCGCCGCATCAGCACCAATGAAGGTTATCTCGAGCCGGCGCGCGGGCGCGCCAATCTGGAGATCCGCGGCCATGCGCTGGTCGATCGCGTCCTGATCAGCGACGGAAGGGCAACCGGCGTCCGTGTTCATGTCGAAGGGCAGGGCACCCACGAGATCAGCGCGCGGCAGATCGTGCTGTGCGCCGGCGCCATCCACAGTCCGGCGATCCTGTTGCGCTCGGGCGTCGGCCCGGCCGAGGAATTGAAGGCGATGGGAATTGGCGTCGCGCGCGACCTGCCGGTCGGCCGCCACTACTTCGATCACCCGCTGTTTCGCACCACGATTCAGCTTCGCGAGGAACTGCGTCCCACCGACCCCGACACCCGTCACACCAATTGCTGCGTGACCTATTCCTCGGGTCTCGCCGAGGGCGGCAAGCGCGACATGATCCTGATCGCCTTCAATCATCGCGGCATCGGCAATCCCGGGGCGATCGGTGCGGGCCTGTTCAACGCCTATTCGCGCGGCACGCTGAAGCTGGCCTCGACCGACCCCGCGATCGATCCCGTGGTCGAGGAGAACATGCTGGCCGATCCCCGCGACATGCTGCGCATGATGGATGCGGTGAGACGGCTCGCCGTGATCACGTCGCAGTCGGCGCTCTCAGGCATCGCGGACTGGATCCGGCTCGCCGACACCGATCTGACGCTGCCGCAGGCAGCTGCCCTGCCGGATCACGAACTCGATGCGGTGCTGCGCCGTGAGACCGGCGACATCCAGCACGCCGCCGGCAGCTGCCGCATGAGCGGCGCCGGGGATGCCGACGGCGTGGTCAATCCTGATGGCGCCGTGAAAGGCATCGCGGGCTTGCGCGTCGCCGACGCCTCGATCATGCCGTCCGACTGCCGCGCCAACACGCATTTCACCACGGTGGTGATCGGCGAAGCGATCGCGCGGATGATGATGCGGTAGCGGAATTGAGGGAGGCGCAGGGCGTCACAACACCGGTGTCATGCCTCGGCTTCACCGGGGCATCCAGTACGCCGCGGCGTCTTTTATCCGTCACGATTGCCTCTGAGATACTAGGTCGCCCGGTCAAGCCGGCGACGACACCGCGGGTGAGGTCAGGCCACCGTCACGTCAATGGTCATTTCCAACAGCAGGCGCACGTTCGCATTCTCGCGGCGCGTCTCGCCCGAGTCTTGCTTCTCGCACGCCCTCGAAAATGACAAGGGCGCAGGGAAGGCCGGGCGCCGGCTGGCACCCGAGATCCGTGCGCGACAGAAATGCACACGGGGTGGACCACAGGTGATGCCGGTCGCCCGGCCTTCCCTGCGCGAATGGTTTTAACGGTGTCCTTCGTGCTCTCCTCGGGGAGCGTTGCACTATTGCCCCCGTCGCCTTGCGGATGATCGATGCGCGCGCCGGTCGGCCGCCACATCACCGCAAGACTTGACGCACAGACCCCGGGCGTCGGGACCACACGACTTCTCCGTCCGCGCACGTCCTCGCTGGGAATCCGAGGGGTGGCGTGTGCTCGCCCCCGAAGCCATGCGAAGACGCTGTCAGCGTCGTGTCGTTCGCGCGGAAAGCCATTGCTCACGGCTGAAGCCGCCCTGCAATGCCCATCGCGCCCGACGCCGTCGCGTCCATCGCTGCCCAGCCCGCGGTTCGTGACGATCGCGATCCGCCCCTCGTCTCGGGCCAGGGTGATCAGTATGTACGACAAATCCGAATTTCGGTAAAGTGGAATATTTTGCGGGGCGGGGCTTGACGGGCGACGTAGCGGAATTGGTCGGCTGTTTTGCCCGACGGGCGCGCTGCGACGAGCTTTTTTTTTGAGGACGGGTGTTCGCGAATGGCAGCTTCCAAGGGCAAAGCGGAAGTCGTTCCGCTTGGTCGCCATCGACGGCTTGCGACCCGGACCGGAAGCTGACCGAGTTCGTGTATGAACCATTTGAATTGTGACCCCGACCAAGGGTCGAAGAGGGTTCGGGGAAATAGCGATAGGCGATCTTTGGCCGCTCCCGACGCCCCAGAAGCGATCGGGCGAGTGAAGAAGGCTTTGAGCCAAAATGATGAGCAATCGAGCTATGCAGAAGCGCTCAACCTTCAATGTAAGGCAATTCGGAGTTGATGGTCGAAAGACGTTCTTCTTGCTGCTTCTCCTTTTCGCGATCCCCGCGGGCGACTGCTCCGCGCAGACACCTCCGCCCCCAGTCAGCGAACATGCGTTCGAGCGCGTGCCGCCGACAGTCGTGAAGAGATTGGCGACCCGCTTTTCGCTAGGCGCATTCGCCGGCCGCTTCGAGGAGACGCGGCTCGGCGCGGTTCGTGAAGCCGTGGGCGAAGGGACCGTCCAACACCAGGGCGACGCTGGAGGTAGCATCTATTGGCTGTGCTATAGGCGCGCGCAGCATCGATTATGGGTCGTGTCCAGCGGAGAGATGGGCGGCCCGGACCATCTTGTCACAGAGGTCGTGGAAGAGCTCACCGAGAAAGACACCGAGACCTCGGCAGATTGCGCCATCATCCCGGAAAAGTTCGCGCCCCTCGTCTTCGACGGCAAGCTGCATTTGGGTATGTCGCGTTTGGAGGTAGTCAAGGCGCTGGGACCGCCGTCGAAGTCGGAAGCTGCTCAGATGGTGTATTACCACGAAGGAAAGCTCGCGGACGGTTTCGATGAGACCGCATGGTTCGTTCTCCGATTTCGTGAGAAAAAGCTCGTGTCCATGCGCGGCGGCAAGACCACGACGAATTGAAGTGGCAGCTATCCGCTCAATCTGGCGCTAAAGAGACGTTGTCTCTCGGTCATAAAGCAGACGCCACTTCGGGCGCCAAGGTCCGCTTTTGCCCCTTGCCGAAGGTCTCGCTGGTCATTGGAATGTCGCCCCACAGAGGTAGAGCGGACATCGTTTGGTTCGGCTGGAGGCGCGGCTTTTGACCCGAAGCGGGCATGCGCCATCTCGCCGCATTTGCGACGCGGCAGTTGCATTCGCAGCAAGTGCGACGACCATTGACACCTGATACTCTGCACCTGTCCCCCCAGCTGCGATGAGGATCGAATGAAGCGGCGGGAGTTCATGGCGACTGCTGCGGTGCTGGTCGTTTCGCCACGACGGTTGGGGGCGCAAGGAAGGCCTCGCCGAATCGGTTTCTTCGGTTTCTTAGATCCGATAGCTCGCGAAGCGTGGCGCACTGGCTTACGTGAAAGGGGTTGGATCGAGGGCAAGAACCTGCTCATCGAATATCGCAACTATGCAGACGCCTCGGATCGCTTGCAAACCTCTGCTGCGGAGTTGGTAGCCCTAGCTCCCGATCTGATAGTTGCCGCCGGGCCGCAAGCAGCCTCCGCCCTGAAATCGGCCGCCATTCCGATTGTCTTCGTGGTTGTTGCCGATCCTGTTGGACTTGGCCTGGTTCAAAGCCTCTCGCGCCCAGGCGGCAACATGACCGGTCTTACCTCGTGGGTTCCGGGAGATTGGTTTGGAAAACAAATCGAAATCCTCCGCGAACTGATACCCCATGCCGCAAAAATTGCGCTCTTAGTCAATCGCGACAACCCAATGCACAGGTTGCTGTTAGCTGAGGAGGTACCAAGCACAGCCCGAAAGCGCGGGGTCGCTCTGTCTATAGTCGAGGCGACTAAGACCGAGGAACTCGACACCGCCTTTGCTTCAGCAGCTGCCCAGCGCGCCGATGCAATGATTGTTTTTGGCGACATTCTGACCATTCGCCAAGCCCCGCGAGTTGTCGGGCTCGCGGCGGAGTACCATTTGCCCGCGATTTACTTCTTCCGACAATTCGCCGATGGCGGATTGGTCGTCTACGGCCCCGATATAGCCGATCTATTCCGCCGTGCAGGCGGCTACGTCGATAAGATCCTCAAGGGCGCCAAGCCTGCCGATCTGCCGGTAGAGCAGCCGACCAAGTTCGAGCTAGTCATCAACATGAAAACGGCGAAAGCGCTCGACCTCACTGTGCCGCCCTCGTTACTCGTTCGTGCCGATGAGGTGATCGAATAGAGATGGGATTTGCTGCGATGCATGAATCCAATGCCCGACGCTGCACCGATCACGAACGCAGTCTTTCCAGCGAGTTCCTTCACGCGCAGCCTTCCCGTGGAAGCGGACACCTGGCGCCAATAAGCCAAGTGTCCCCGGGCGCCATATGACCGCGTTTTCGAGCGATTGGGAAGCGTGCCGAATGTCCGCGCGTTGGCCCGTGGCTGACCTCGGTCGCCGCCTGTCGGATGTCAGCAAGCGACCCCAAGGGGACTATTCAATTTCCGTCAGGTACTCCGCGGAAATCCGACCACGCCTGTCAGGATCTCCATCTCCTGCCCACCACGTCACGACTTATTCTGTCTTGCCTCCACATATCGCGTGAAGCTGTCGAGGATCGCCTGCCAACCGCCTTGCTGTTGCTCGACGGAGTGCGTCGGTTCGCTATCGAAGACGACGCGGACGACAACGCCCTTTGGGCCGGGCACGAATTCAACTTCGGCCTTTCGATCGCCGAACGCGTATTCGATCCGCTTGTGTTCAACGATCTTCGTGTAAGTGCCGGCGAAGTCGAAACCCATGCTGCCGTCCTTGGCCTCCATGCGCGACGAGAACGCGCCGCCATCACGCAGGTCGACCGTAGCCCTGGTCGTATGCCAGTCGTCGGACGCTGCGTTCCACTTCACGATATCGGCAGGCGTCGTATAGGCACGCCAGACCTGATCGACGGGGGCTGCTACGTTGGTCTCGACGGTAATTCTCATGGGCATTGCTCCAGGTTCACTTTGACGGTTCGAGGCGACGACATCACTTCACGTCGCGGGTCCATACAGGGCACTTCCGGGAAGTGTCCACCCGAGGACGATCGAGACTGGCCCATGCCGACATGGTCACGCCGTTCATGTGTAAAAAAACGAAAGGGTGTCATCAAAACGCCTCTGGGCCATCCGCTATCGACCGCGATCAAATTCACGGGCACTATCTGTGGCGAGTTCGGTATCGGCGCCGAGGCAAAGATCATGACGCCGATGCCCGAGGCGGAAGTTGCTCTCGACGCGTCGAGGAACGGCCTCTAGCGCAGCTTGTTGGTCCGGGAAGCAGTCAGGAGGCGTGACCATGGAACGCATCAGCAAGGGCCAGATCCTCCTGCTCGCCGTTTTGGCAATGATCCTGATCCTGACCGGTGTCTGGGCCGTTTCGGTATGGAATGCCAGCAGCGGGGTCGAGATCGGCAAGCACGGCTGGATCGCGCTAGGCCTTGGCACATTTTTCTCCTTGCTGATCGGATGCGGACTGATGGCGCTGATGTTCTTCAGCAGCCGCAGCGGTCACGATGACAGCGCCGATCCCTTCCGCCACAAGCAAGACAAATCGGCCGAGTGACGTTCGAGGTCGCATCCAGCCCGCAACCAATTTCGGCGCGGCGAGCCGATCATGTCGCCTCCAAACTCAGAGGAAATGGCAATGATGCGGACGGTCGAGGTTTATGGGCCCCAGGCTGCGGGGTGAAAGGACGGAATTGGCACCCGGCAGGGCGGATCCGTACCCCGCCGGGCTTCCCCTGGGGGCCCGCATGGCCTATGACGCTGCAACGCAAAAATCCCCCAAAAGATACTCATGATCCGCCTCGACAACGTCAGCAAGCAAGCCGGCCACCAAATCCTATTCATTGAAGCCTCCGCCGCCCTCAACAAGGGCGAGAAGATCGGCTTGGTCGGGCCGAACGGTGCCGGCAAGACCACGCTGTTCCGGATGATCGCCGGTGAGGAACTGCCCGACGAGGGGCAGGTTTCGACCGATCGCGGCATCACCATCGGCTATTTCAACCAGGACGTCGGCGAGATGTCTGGCCGCAGTGCCGTGGCCGAGGTGATGGACGGGGCCGGTCCCGTCAGCGAGGTCGCGGCCGAGCTGCGCGAGCTCGAGGCCGCCATGGCCGACCCTGACAAAGCCGACCAGATGGACGAGATCATCACCCGCTACGGCGAGGTGCAGCACCGTTTCGAGGAGCTCGACGGCTATGCGCTCGACGGCCGCGCGCGCGAAGCGCTGTCCGGCCTCGGCTTCAGTCAGGAGATGATGGACGGCGACGTCGGAAAACTCTCCGGCGGCTGGAAGATGCGCGTCGCGTTGGCGCGTATTCTTTTGATGCGCCCCGACGTCATGCTGCTCGACGAGCCGAGCAACCATCTCGATCTCGAAAGCCTGATCTGGCTGGAAAAATTCCTGCACGACTACGAAGGCACGCTGCTGATGACCTCGCATGACCGCGAGTTCATCAACCGCGTGATCTCCAAGGTGATCGAGATCGATAGCGGCTCGCTCACCACCTATACCGGCGATTACGAATTCTACGAGCAGCAGCGGGCGCAGAACGAGAAGCAGCAGCAGGCGCAGTTCGAGCGCCAGCAGGCCATGCTCGCCAAGGAGATCAAGTTCATCGAGCGCTTCAAGGCGCGCGCCTCTCATGCCGCTCAGGTGCAGAGCCGGGTGAAGAAGCTCGACAAGATCGAGCGGGTCGAGCCGCCGCGCCGCCGCCAGAGCGTGGCGTTCGACTTTCCGCCGGCACCGCGCTCGGGCGAGGACGTCGTGGCGCTCAAGAACGTGCACAAGGGCTACGGAGCCAAGCGCATCTATGACGGGCTCGATTTCATGATCCGGCGTAGGGAGCGCTGGTGCGTGATGGGCGTCAACGGCGCCGGCAAGTCGACGCTGCTCAAGCTCGTCGCGGGCGCGAGCGAGCCGGACCAGGGCACGGTGGCTGTCGGCGGCAGCGTCAAGATGGGCTATTTCGCCCAGCACGCGATGGACCTGCTCGACGGCGAGCAGACGGTGTTTCAGTCGCTCGAATACGCGTTTCCGACCGCGGGGCAGGGCTCCTTGCGCGCGCTCGCCGGCTGCTTCGGCTTCTCCGGCGACGATGTCGAGAAGCGCTGCCGCGTGCTCTCGGGCGGCGAGAAGGCGCGGCTGGTGATGGCCAAGATGCTGTTCGACCCGCCGAATTTTTTGGTGCTGGACGAGCCGACCAACCATCTCGACCTCGCCACCAAGGAGATGCTGATCACGGCGCTTTCGGATTTCGAGGGCACCATGCTGTTCGTCTCGCATGACCGGCACTTCCTGGCGACGCTGTCGAACCGCGTGCTGGAGCTGACGCCGGAAGGCATCCATCAGTTCGGCGGCGGCTACACGGAATATGTCGCGCGGACTGGGCAGGAGGCGCCGGGGTTGCGGAGCTAATCTCTGCTCGTTCCCGCAACCTTGCCCGCAATCTTGGCGATGGCCTCGATCTCGTTGGTCCAGACGCCGCCGGAATAGTCTTGCGGCAACTGCGCGAACGCTTCCGGCGTATCGATGCCGGTGGAGAACTCTCCGCCGCTGTAGGGACCGAGCACGAACACCACGCTGTTGACGCCGTTCATGCGTGCGAGGAAGCGATCGGGCCAGCCCCATAGCCAGGGTGCGGCGTTGATCGGCACCAGCACCATCGCGTTGCGGCAGGCCGCCGGGACCAGGCCGGTCCAGCCATAGCCGATATAACGGATCAGGCAGTTCCGGATCGCCGCACGCGAGATCGTGCGGACATCTGGGGTGAGGTGACGGATCGCGTCGATGGGCTCGTCGCCGCCATAAACCATGACCGCGCGGCGCCGCTCGGCCGGCAGCGCATTCAGCACGCCGGCAAGTGTCTCGCCTTCGTTCGGGTCTCGGCTCTTCACGTTGATGAGGAGTTTCTTGTCAGGGAAGGTGGCCAACGCCTCGGACAATGTCGGCATCATTCCAATCCCCTTGCCGCGGAAGGGGAAGGTCTTGCCGCCGTCGGCGGTGTAGCCGTAGCCGATATCGAGCATTTTCAGCTTCGCCATACTCTGCTCGCGCGTGACGCCGTGGCCGTCGGTACGGCAGTCGAGCGTCCAGTCGTGGAATACGGCGAATTCACCGTCGGTCGTCGGATGCACGTCGAGCTCGACCACGTCGGCGCCGGCGTCAAAACCGGCGCGCATCGATGGAATGGTGTTCTCGAGATAATCGTGGGTCGGCGGCAGCATCCGCGCGGCGGTGCAGGTGTCGCTCTTCACATCGCGCTCATCGAAGCGTTGCGCCATGCCGCGATGGGCAAGCAGCACCGGCTTGCCGCCCTGATGCGGCGCCAGAAGGCTGGTGTTGTTGATGTAGACGCCTGCCGCGACGGCGATGATGGCTGTCGTCGCGAATTTGAGTTTCCAGCCCACAGATGATTCCCAATTCCGCGATCACCCTCAGTGGTATTTGAGGTTGATTTGCGGCGATCGTTTCGCAGGGGCGCTGTCCGCATCGCACCGCTTGAACGGCCCCATGCCAGTCGCTACGCTCCTGCAAAAAAGGGGAGTGAAACGGCGATGCAGCAACTCCGGATCGGAGACATCACCATCGACGCCGTGATCGAGCGGGAGGGGCCGTGGCGGCGGCCGCAGGATTTCTTCCCGGCCTATGACGAGGGCGTGTACGCCCGTCATCTGCCGACGATGGAGCCGGAGGTCTTTGACGCCGCACGCGGCATGATGGTGATCACCTACCAGACTTTTGTGGTGCGCACGCCGCGTTATACGATCCTCGTGGACACCTGCACCGGGGAGGACAAGGGTCATCCGCCGCCGTTCGATTTTCCCGGCAAGGAGCGTTGGCGCAACGAGCTGTTCGCGCTCGGCATCTCTTTCGAGCAGATCGACTACGTGTTCTGCACGCATCTGCATATCGATCACACCGGCTGGAACACGACGTTGCGCGACGGACGCTGGGTGCCGACGTTTCCGAACGCGAAATACGTCTTTCACAGGGGGGAGTATGCGGCCTGGGAGGCGGAGAACGCCAAGGGCTGTAATCCGCCCGGTACGGTGTTTCGCGACAATTGCCTGCCGATCGTCGAGGCCGGGCAGGCGCTGCTGGTCGACGACGACTACGCGCTCGACGACACCATCACGCTGACGCCGACGCCGGGGCATTCGCCCTGTCATTGCTGCGTGAACATTTTTTCGAAGGGCCAGCGCGCGGTGGTCGCGGGCGACCTCATGCATCACCAGATCCAGTGCCGCGAGCCGGACTGGTCGGCGAAGCCGGATTGGAACCCGAAGCAGTCGGCGCTCTCGCGGCGAAAATTCTTTGCGTCTGTGGCGGACACCGACACGCTGATTTTGCCGGTTCATTTCCCGGCGCCGACGGTGGGGCTGATCAGGCCGCTGGGCGATGCGTTTGATTACAAGTTCAAGCGGGAGTGAAGTGTCTCCGCATCGTCATGGCCGGGCTTGTCCCGGCCATCCACGAACTTTCAAGCGCCACGAAGAACGTGGATGCCCGGGACAAGCCCGGGCATGACGGAGTTCGTGGAGCGATTGTTCGCTAACCAGAGCGAATGCAAAGCGCCTTACGCGCCGACTTCGCACTTCTTCATAAAGCTGTTCTTGGCGGCGCCGGCGAGCGGCTTGCCGTCGGCGCTGACGGCCTTGGGCGTGCAGGCGTCGGCCTTGCACTTCTTCAGGAACGAGGTCTTGGCGGCGCCGGCCAGCGGCTTGCCGTCCTTGCCGACCGCCTTGCTCTCGCAGGTTTCTTGCGCGAAGGCCGAGCCCGCTGCAAAGGTGGCGACAATCGCAGCCAGGAAAATCCGCTTCATCATGGGTGTCTCCGTAAACCAGAAATGGCGGAGAGATTGGAGCCGGGAATCGTGGCGCAATCAAGCTGGATGAGGGCCTGCCATCCGGTCCGGCTGGCGATTTTTTCGAAGCGGAGTCGGCCAGGCTCGCTTCCTGTTGCACTGCTCGCTGACCACGGCGGGCAATGCTGCTAGGCTTGGCCAGCTTAGCCGGACGGAGCATCGTGATGGACGCCGTGATCCCGAAACGCCAGGAAGCCGCCGATCAGCATTCGCATCTGGTTCGGCCTCAAGACATGGATTGGCAGACCACGCGCTTTCCCGGCTGCGAGGCCAAGACGCTGCTGTTCGATCGCCGTACCGGCCTGATGACCGCCTTGATGCGGTTTGCGCCGGGATCGGTGCTGCCCGATCACGAGCATGTCGGCATCGAGCAGAGCTGGGTCATCGAAGGCACGCTCGTCGACAAGGAGGGGCCGGCCAGGGGCATCGCCTGCAAGGCCGGCGAATTCATCTGGCGCGAGGCAGGCAGCCGGCATGCCGCCTGTTGCCCGGACGGGGCCCTGATCCTGGCGATCTTCCAGGTGCCGAACAAGTTCTTCGAAGCCGACGGCCACGTGGTCGACGCCGCCGGTCAGGACTGGGACGAAACCTGGGGACACACGGCGGCGCAGCGGGCGCGGAGCGGGTGATAGGCGGTTCGGCGCGGCTCACGTCTTGCCGCCGATGCTTCTGACGAGCATGGCGACCTGAACGGCGATCAGGCGCCGCATCTCCTTGCCGCTCCTGGCCGTTTCCCGCAGTCCGCGCATGCCGAACACGAGGCAGCGCGCCAAAACTTCGGGCTCGTCCGCTCCCCTTGCAGACCGCACCTGATCGCCGATGAGCTCGACGACCAGGGACTGGAAATTGTCATAGACCTGTCTGACCGCGGGGAAGCGGAGGTCGAAGAGATCGGCCGAATCCGGATGCGCCTCGACCAGGTCGAAGCCATGGCATCCCCAGGATTTGCAGGCGTGGAGCAGCTTGGCGTGAAGCCCGTCGAGGCGGGCGATCGCGGCCCTGATCTCGCGATGCTTCTGCTCGTCCATTCCCCGGATGACTGCCGCGAACACCGCGTCCTTGTCGGGGAAGAGCAGGTAGAGCGCGGGTCGCGATATCACCGCCTCAGAGGCGATGTCGCCCATCGTCGTGCGGGCATAGCCGTAGCGCGAAAAGACCTCGGTCGCGGCCGCGACGGCAAGCTGTTCTTTCGAGGCGCGGGATTGAGCCATGGTCTCCCCATCAATCGTTCGCATCTTGACAAAATGCCTGTAATTGTCAACTTGTCATGATCCGGCAGGGCAGGAGGGTGTTGCGAGATGAACGACGAAGCGCGACTAAAGACGTGGAACGCCTATCAGGCCGCATGGGGGCCCGTTGGGGAGAGCGAGCGACGTCGGCTGCTCGAACAGAGCGTGGCCGCGGATTGCGTCTACACAGATCCGGGTTCGCAGGTTGCGGGGCGGGAAGCCTTGATGGCCCGCATCGGGCAGACGCAGCTAAAATTTCCGGGCGCCTGCTTCAGGAACGACAGCTTCCTCGAACACCACGAGCAGGCGCTTTTCCGCTGGACCATGTACGACGGCACCGGCCGCGTCTTCGTCAAGGGCGAGAGTTTTGGGCGCTTTGGTGCAGATGGCCGCCTGGTTCAGGCGACCGGCTTCTTCGAGCTCCCGGCTGCCACGTCCTGATGGTTGGCCGACGTGGCTCAAACGCCGCGCGCGAGCAGGGCCTTGAAGTCGGCTCGCGCGCGCTGCGCCTCGGCACGCGCGACGTCCGAGGCGTCGCCCATGCCAAAATAGCCGTGGATCAGGCCCGGGCCCTCGTGATGCTTGACCCGCACGCCGGCGGCCTCCAGCGCCCGCGCATAGGCAGCGCCCTCGTCGCGCAGGGGATCGAACCAGGCGGTGGTCACGACCGCGGGTGCAAGGCCCGCAAGTGAGGCGGCCCGCAGCGGCGAGACGCGCCAGTCCAGGGCATGGCCGGGATCGGCGAGATAATGGCCGCAAAACCATTCCATCGTGGCACGCGTCAGAAAGTAGCCCTCGGCATTCTCGGCGCGCGAAGGATAGCGCGCGTTCTCGCGCGCGTCGGCGTAAGCGCCGAGGACGTCGGTCACGGGGTAGACCAGCAATTGTGCGGCGAGCTTGATGCCAGCATCGCGGCAGGCGATCGCAGTGGTCGCGGCGAGATTGCCGCCGGCGCTGTCGCCGGCAACGCCGAGGCGTTTTGCGTCGCCGCCAAATTCCGCGACGCGGTCGAAGATATCACTCACGGCGGCGCAGGCGTCCTCGAACGCGCCCGGAAAGCGAGTCTCCGGCGGGCGGCGATAGTCGACGGAGATGACGACGGCGCCGGTCTCGATCGCAAGGTTGCGCGCCTGCCGGTCATGGGTCTCGAGGTCGCCCGCGACCCAGCCGCCACCGTGGAAGAACACCACGGTTGGCGCGGGCGTGCTGCCGATCCGATAAACGCGTGCAGGAAGCGGGCCGGCGCCGCCTTTCACCTTGATATCCTCGACGCTGTCGACGGGCGGCGGCGGGATGGCGGCGCGCGAGGCAGCCAGTGCGCGCAAGGAATCGCGGGCGCTCTGTGGCGTCATGACCGTGGGATCGCGCATCGGCATGAGCGGAATGATCTGGGCGATGACGGGATCGAGTGGCGTGGCCATGGCAGTTCCTCCAGGGTTCTTGGTCTTGCTTGCGAGTGAGCATAGATTTTGCGCGCCGCATCGGCAACCGGCCGTGTCGTCACGCCGATGGATGAAGGGCAGGGAGGTCCACGAGGTGGAATTCGAAACGCTGGTCCAGTCGCGCCGCAGCGTGCGCGGCTTCAGGAACGGGCCGGTGCCGCGCACGGTGATCGAGGCGATCATCGAGAGCGCCAAGCGTGCGCCGTCGTCGATGAACACTCAGCCCTGGCATGTTCATGTGCTTACCGGCAGCCCGCTCGAGGAGGTCCGCCGCCGCAACATGGACGAGATGATCGGCGGGGCCACCTGCGCTCCGACATCGTGCGCGAGGTCGCGAAAATTCCGGAGGACGAGGTGATCATGACCTGCGTCGCGATGGGCTATCCCGACGACGACTTTGCCGCAAACGCCGTTCGCTCGGACCGCGAGCATAACGAAGAGTTCGTGCGCTACGTGGGTTTTGCCGATTAGGACGATGAAGAGGAGATTATTCTCTCGCAAAATTTTTTTGGTGCGGAGTCGTTCGCAGGCTCTTGCAATCTCGAAAATGCGGGAGGAACAATAAGCCTCGTGATAGGTTTGTTGCTGGCGCGAGGGAATTGACATGCGGCGGCTGGCTAGCTTGGTTCGATGGTTCTTCGGCCCGCGGCTGCGGCGCCCCATCGATGCTGATCCAAGTCTTCCTTTCACACCCGAAGAGTTCGGCCGGCTGATTCGCAGCGGCCGGCATGAGGACATGAAACTGCTGGCCGATGGGCTGGCCTGCCGGTCCATCCCGCACCGCGCCAGCCATCGCGCCACGCATTAGCCGGGGCTCGCTTCGCGGCCATCGCCAGCCGCCGGCCTTATCGCGTGAGCGCGACCTGCCTGAACGAGGTCACCAGCACTTTTTCCAATTTTCCGCTCATCCCGCAGAGGACGTCGTAGGCTTCCGCACGAGGCATGGTGGGCTTGTAATGCCGGTACTCGATCAGCGCTGCGAAGATGTCGGAGATCGTGAGAATCCTTACGACGTCGCCGATGCTCTCGGCGCAGAGCGCATCGGGATAGCCGCTCCCGTCGAGATATTCGTGATGATGGCGAACGGCATCGAGGATCTCCGGCGAAATCTTGTCGTGGCCCTTTAGAAACTCATGGCCAGCGGCCGGATGGGTCTCGATCAGGGCACGTTCCTCCGCATCGAGGCGGCCCGGCTTGTCGAGAATGGCGAGCGGGATCTGCGCCTTGCCGATGTCGTGGAACATGGCCGCCGAGTAGAGGCGCTCCAGATCGGCTCTTCCGACACCGAGGCTCAGGCCGAAGTCGATGGCGACGCCGGTCACGAGCAGGCAGTGCTGATAGGTTCCCTCGTGATGGCGCCGCACCGTCGTGAGCCATTCCGAAAGGCCTCGCTGAGTTATGCGGTCGGCGATCTGGCGGCCGGCCTCCTTGGTGCCATCGACGTCGAGGGGCTGGCCAAGGGTGACGGCCGTAAACATCGAGGCGATCGCGGTTGCCGCGGCCTCGACCGCGTTGTCGGACCGTGCCATCTCGCCCGGCGCGGCGGAGGACGGATCCGCCGGATCGCACAGCGCAGACAGTAGTTTGGGCCGGTTGATCGTACCGGACAGGACGTGCGTCGCCCCGAGCGCGTAGGCTTGCGAGATACCGACGTGAGAGCTGTGCTCGAGGAGAAATATCCGCTTCTTCGCCTTGGCGAGCTTGCCAGCCCGTCTCTTGAGGGCAGCGATATTGTCGACGTCGCGCAGGTCCGCGCGGATGACGATGGCGGCGGGCACCTGCGACAGCTTGGCTTCGGCGTCCAGCCGTTCGCCGGCGACGGCGAAACGGTCCTCAAGGATCGTGCAGACGCCGGCCAGCCTTTCGGACGTATCCGCCAGCACATGCACGAAGGAACGGGCCGCTTCCTTCTCGCGGATGCCGTCCGCGTTGACGGGGCTGAGGATGGTTCGCGCGTCCTGCACGGCTCGACCTGGACTATCGTGGATTGCAATAATTGGGATGAATTGTTGGCCTATTTGCTCCGGGCGACGGTCTGCGTAGCGGCCGAGGGTGCGCTCGCCGGCTTCTTTTTGCCATCAGCGGTGACGAAGTGAATGCCGGCCGTGGTGCCATCGATCCAGACCAGCTCGCAGCGCCGATAGGCGAGCCCGGTCGACGACAGCAGCATGAAGAATTCCTTGGCCTGCAGCACGTCCAGCGTGCCCTCGACCTCGACCTTTGCGCCTGTCTGCGACACGTCGAGCAGAACGCAGCTGCGCCGCCATGTGCCGTCAGAGCCCATCAGATTGACGGCCTGCCTGTGGTCCATCCGCACGCGCGCCGCCTTGCGGCCGTCGAACTTCATCGGCTCCCCCCCGTTTTTGCGCCGCGATCTCGCCGACTGCTCTCCTTGACGCTTGCGGCGATTTCCCCCCACCGCACCGTCCACTGACTGGTCGACAGAAGCAGCGTCTCGAAAACGTGTTGTGCGCGTTCGCGCTCGGCAAAGGAAAGCCTGGTGCCGCTGCGGTTGCTCAGGATGGCAAGCGTGGTCTGCCAGTTCAGCCGCGACGCCCGGCAGGCCATCACCAGGCCCTCGCAATCGCCGTCGGTCATGACGTGCTCGACGATCCCGATGGGGGTCCCCGAAAGCACCGACAAGGCGGTGAACAAATTGGCGGTCTCGCCACGGATCGCGAAGCGGTTCACCGCAGAATCGTTGAGCTTGCCGATGCGGTTGAGCGCGACGATCTCCGGCCGTGCGCTTGCATAGGCGGCCGCGCTAGGCAGCTTGGGCACGATCGGCGCTGCCGCTCGAGGACACGAGACGGTGGAAGCCTTTGGCTCCGCGCGAGCGTCGGGGGCCGGCGAGGCCGGCAGCAACTTCCGCAGGACCGGATCTGGCGTGCCTGGTCTGAGCGCCAGGGCCTTCGTGAGTTCGTCATCGCTTGCACACGTCTCAACGAGCGCGACGTAGGCGGCATCGGAGAACCGTGCCCCTGCGTTACTGATCAGCGCAAGGTGAACGGAGCGGCCGCCGCGCTTGATGAGCGTCTCGGTCAATCGGGGTTCGATGCGCGCTCGGACAGCAATCGCGAGTTGCTGCGGTTCGCCACTCGAAATCGCGATTGTTTCGAGATCGGACGTGGAGAGCGCCTGCGATTTGAGCAGAACGGGGCAGGCCACGCCGGGATTGTCGTGTAAGGCAAGACGTTGCAGGGTCTTCGGCGGAGCCACTTTGAGCTCGGCAAGCGCCGCGCCGAGTTGAATCAATGCGCTGGCCTCGACTCGCTCCGTCAATCGAAGCAGGACGCCGTCGACCACACTGGCCAGCAATTCCTGAGGCCGGTCGCGGCTGCCGGTGAGCAGCTGCAAAATGCCTTCGAGGATGCGAGCGCAGCGGTCCAGCGGGCAAGTTGCGACCGCATCCTCCAACTCGACCAAAATATCAGCAGGCGAATTTGCCATCATGGCAGGAGCCTGAAATAAAATAGCTATACAATTTAACGAGCTTTATTGGGCCTCAAAGGTGTTAATTTTTAATTTTGATAATTAAATCCCAGGTGTTAATGCGCCGCGGCATTTCGGGAAATGCTATCGAAATTCGGCAAGGCTCGACGTCCGGGCTTGTCCTTTCAGTTGGACTCTTCCCAATTGATCAGGACACGTTAGGATTGATTCTTCAGGTCCGACGAAAACCAAAAAGGGGGGAGCGGATCGGCACCGTTGCCAAATGCGCGTCGATTGCGACGCCGGGTTTCGTATTTTCATGAACAGCATTGATGATGTGCCCAGGCTGGCACTCAAGACATTTCGTTTTTCAGATGTCGACGAATTTCGAAGCGCCATACGCGGGCTGAATTTCGAGTTCACGCCTTTCGTACGGAAGATTTCGTCTGAGCAGACAATTCTGTCGTTGCCCGGGTGCGACGTGAATTTGACGCGCGCGTTTCCCCGGGTCGTTGATGCACAGCTCGTCGGGAATTGCACGGCGATCGGCTTCACGATGGACGACCTCAACGTCCCCATTCGCTTCAATGGCTCGCAACGTGCACGTCCAGTCGTGGTCATTGGCAGCGGCGGTGCGGCCTACACCGTCATCGAGGAGGTGCAGCGGCAAATCGCCTCAGTGATTTTCAGCCCGGAGGTGAGGGACCGCGGCTGGCCCAGGGCTTCCCAGAGCTTCAAGATTTTCGAAACGAGTGCCGCTGGCCTGGACCGGCTGCGCCGTGTGGTGCGTGAGGTGCTGGCCGCGGCCTCAGAGCCCGTCGAGGCGTCAGATCTCCCGGTCAAGGCAAGAGCAATGAAGGAATCCCTGCTCGCGGCCGTCGACCACGTGTTGGGAGATGTCGTTTCGGTCCGCTGGACGCTGCGCCCCAATGACGAGCGGAACTTCAGGATGTTCCGGGATATCAGTGCGCTACTGTCCGATGACCTCTCCCAGCCGATCTACAGCGAGGAGATTGCCCGCAAGCTCGGACTGTCCGTCCGCACCATGCACGACGTCATCCGCCGCTATCGCGGCATGAGCCTGCACCGTTACTTGCGCCTGCGTCGGCTGTGGCTGGTGCGCCGGCGGCTGCTCGCCGGCGCCGACAGCGTCAAGGCGGTGGCTCTTGCGTTCGGCTTCTGGCATCTCAGCGACTTCTCCCGAAGTTACCGCGACCAGTTTGGCGAGACGCCGTCGCAAACGCTGGAGCGCGGACGCGGGCGATAGTTGACGGATCGAGTAGGGCCGGACGCCGGTTTGTGCTACCGTCCGGCCATGAGCAATCGCATCCTCGTCCTCTACGGTTCCTACCGTTCCGACCGCATGGGCATCCGCCTTGCGAATTTCGTCATCAATCGGCTGCGCGCGCGCGGCGACGATGTCACCTTCATCGACGCCAAGGCGATCGGCCTGCCGATGCTCGACCGCATGTACAAGGAGTATCCGAAGGGTTCGGCACCTGAAGCGCTGGAGATTCTGGCTGGACAGATCCGCGGCGCCGACGGATTTGTCTTCGTCACCGGCGAATACAATTGGGGTATCCAGCCCGGCCTCAAGAATCTCACCGACCACTTCCTCGAAGAGTGGTTCTGGCGTCCGGCCGCGATCGTGAGCTATTCGGCCGGCCGCTTCTCGGGCGCGCGCGCCGCCACCGCCTGGCACGGCACGCTGTCGGAGATGGGCATGGTGGTGGTGTCCAGCACCATCGGCGTCGGCCCGATCGCGCAGACGCTGTCGGCCGAGGGCGAGCCGATCGGTGATGGCGGCAAGGCCCTGGAGCGCTCGTTCCCGCGCTTTGCCGACGATCTCACCTGGTGGATCGAGGCGGCGAAGGCGCAGCGGGCGCGCAAGGCGCCGCCTTACTGAGGCTCGTTACGCCGCCCTGACCTCGCCGAGGAAGCGGTCGAACTGGCCGGCGAGATCGCGCGACTGGGTCGAGAGCTGCTCGGCGGCGCCGAGCACTTCCCTTGCAGCTGCGCCGGTGTCGTCGGCGGCGCGCTGCACGCCTGCGATGTTGGTGTTGACCTCCTGGGTGCCGCGGGCGGCCTCCTGGACGCTGCGGGCGATCTCCTTGGTCGCCGAGCCCTGTTCCTCGATCGCCGCGGCGATCGCGGTGCCGATCTGGTCGATCTCGCCGATGACGTCGGCGACGTTGCGGATCGCGGCCACGGTCTCGTCGCTCGCGCTCTGGATCGCCGTGATCTGCTCGGAGATTTCGGTGGTCGCCTTGGCAGTCTGGCCCGCCAGCGATTTCACTTCGGAGGCGACCACGGCAAAGCCGCGGCCGGCCTCGCCGGCGCGGGCGGCCTCGATGGTCGCGTTCAGCGCCAGAAGATTGGTCTGCTCGGCAATGCTCTGGATCAGCGTGACGACGTCGCCGATCTTCTGCGCGCCCTCGGCGAGGGTGCGTGCGGTGTCGCCGGTGCGGCGGGCGTTCTCGACGGCGCGGGCCGCGATCTCGGTGGATTGTGCGACCTGACGGCCGATCTCGGAGATCGAGGAGGTCAGCTCTTCGGTGGCGCTGGCGACGGTCTGCACGTTGGTCGAGGTCTGCTCCGACGCTGTGGCGACGACCGCGGCCTGGCTGTTGGTCTGGGCCGCCGTCGAGGTCATCGACTGTGCGGTGCTTTCCATGGTCGAGGAGGCCCGGGACAGGCCGCCGACGAGCTCGGTGACCTTGGCCTCGAACGCGCGGGTGAGCTCGTCGAGCGCCTGGGCGCGGCGCATCTTGCCGTCATTCTCGGCCTGCTTCTCGGCCGCGAGCCGGTCGGCCCGGATCATGTTGTCCTTGAAGACCTGGACGGCGGCAGCCATCGCCCCGATCTCGTCGGAGCGCGCGGCGCCGGGGATACTTTCGGCAACCTCGCCCTCGGCAAGCCGCGACATCCGGCTCGTCAGGCTGACGATCGGCGCGCAGACGCGGCGGCGAACCATCACGATGAGGCCGACGCTCGCGACGAGCACGGCGGCAAGGCCTGCAAGCGCGATGGTGAAGCTGGTGCGCGCGGCCGAGGAGGCGCCGGCGAGGATCTGCTCGGCATTATCGTAGAACGCGTCGCGGACCTCGATGATGGTGCTGAGGCCGCGCTGCGTGGCGGCGTAATAGGTGTCCATGTCGTGTTCGTACTTGCCGCTGACCGCGCCGTCCTTGACGAGCTTGAGCTCGCGGCCAAATTCCTCGACATAGATCGAATTGAACTTTTCGAGCGCAGCGCCGACGTTCGCCGGCGTTGCCGGATTGCCGCGCAACTCCAGTAGTGCCATCACGAGCTGGTCGTTGCGGCCCTGCGAGCGGCCGATGTCGGCCTTCTCGGCGTCGGTCGCCGGCTTCTTGCCGCCGACGAGGTTCTTGTGCAGGCTGGAGTTGAAGCCGCCGACGTCGCGCAACGTCATGGCGGTATTGGCGTAGCTGGCCTGCCGGTAGGCATCACCGTTCAGGATCGCCATGCGGCGGACCTGCTCGTTCAGCAGCGCGGTCACGCCGCTGTTGAGCACGGCATTGTCGGTGACGATCTTCTTGGCCGCGTCCTTGCGGGCCTCCGCCGGCCCGGTGAGCGCCTTGTCGATGGCCTCGCGCAAGGCGGTGAATTTCGCATTGATGCCATCGATGTTGCTGCCGATGGTGTTGCCGTCGTCGAACGAGCCGGGCAGCTCCTTGCGCAGCGCGTTCATCCTGTCGCGGGCGCCGTCGGTCTGCTTGCGCAGCTTGTCCTGTTCGGCGAGCAGCGCAGGGTCGATGGTGGCAGGGCCGTAGAGGATGTTGGTGGAAAAGCCGCGCTCGGGGTTGAGATAGCGCGGGATGTCGCTGGCAGCGCGGACGATCGCCAGGCGGCCTTGCGCCTCGCTGATCCGCTCCATCGTCTGGTACTTGGTCACGGCAACATAGACGGCGAGGCCGCCGCCCACGGTCGAGAGCGAGACGATGGCGGTGGTCAGGAGCGTACCGATTTTCATGATCTATCCGGCAATTGGCGCGGGGGAGAAAGATATTCTCCGAAAGTTAGGATGCCCGTGTTAATCTCGGGTTTACGCTCAGGCCGATGGCGCCCTCTCAACTGTAGGTCGCGCTTACCGATCCCAGCGGACCAAAATCGGCAACGTAGGTTTCGCCAGCCTTCGGCCGCAGCATGCCAGTCAGCGTGCCCGTGCTGATCGTCTGGCCGGCCTTGAGACCGATGCCTGTCCGCGACAGCTCGTTGGCAAGCCAGGTCAGCGGCACCAGCGGATGGTCAATCGCCTCTGCAGCGGAGCCGCGGCGCCTCTCGGCGCCATTGCAATTGAGGATGACGTGCTGATTGGCGATGTCGCGGTGGCGCCAGTCGGTGATGGGCTCTCCGAGCACGATCGTTCCCGATCCAGAGCCGTCCGCCATGATCGCCGGCATTGCGGGAAATGCCGCATCGTGAACGAAGCGGCACTCCGCTAGCTCGATGCCGGGATGCAACGAGGCGACGGCGTCGCCGACCTCACCCACCGCATAGGGCTTCGCGCGCGGTGGCAGGTCGGCGCCGAGACGTGCCTGATACTCGACTTCCGGTATCGGGCTGCATTGCCTGGCGTGCTCGACGCTGGCGGGCGAGCTCTTGATCAGAGGCGCGAACACTCGCCCATAGATCGGCGAAGAGATCCGGAGCTGGCGCTGGAGTCCGGGCTTCATGCCGGCGATCTTCCAGCCGACGACATCCCAGCCCAATTCCTCTTCCACCATCCGTGCAACGTGGTACGCCGTGTCTGCATCCGGCGGGACCAGCCGTTCTTCGAGGCCGCTTTGTTGCCGGCCCTCGCGGCGCAATTTGGCGAGATGACGGGCGAGTTCGCGCTGTCGGGAAAGGTCCACGGTGCGTCTCCAATCTATCCGTTGGTGCGGGCGAGGGCGGCGTCCAGCACCGTCTCCAGTTCCTCTTGAACCTGATCGAGCGCATCGGCACTGCGATTGGCGCGGCACATGGCGACCGTGCCTTCGATCGCGGCGACGACGAGTGTCGCTAGCCGCTCGGCGCGCTCCGCGGCCAGCCCTTCGCGCAGCAAGGCTGCGCGCATGATTTGCCGCCACTCGGCGAACACCCCGTCGGCGAGGTCGAGCAGATGCTGCTGCGCCGCCTCATCGTCCTTGTCGGAGGCCTCCCCGACATAGCCATCGACGGCGACCGCGAGCACCGGACATCCGGCCTTGAAGCCGGTCGCCTCGAGCCGGCGGCGATAGGACGCGACGAAGGCCCGCAGGCCGTCGATCACGCCGCGATCGCGCATGGCTTTCTCCAGAGGAGTAGCGACCTCCCTGCCGGCGAAGGTCACGGCCTCGGCGATCAACTGCCGCTTGCCGTCCGGAAAGTGGTGACTGATTGAGCCGCGCGGCGTCGCCGTATGGCGGACGACGTCGCGCATGCTGGTGGCGTTGACGCCGCGGCGGCTCATCAAATCGGCGGCGCCGGCGATCATCTTGTCGCGGGTAGTGGAGGTCATGGGAAATCCCTGGTCGGCGTTCTGATCTAGACTATGACGCTTGACATAAGCAAGCGGGACTGAAATATGACGATCGTCATAATTCTCTTGGAGGGCGCCTTTTGACCATCATTACCGTGACCGCGCCTGCGGGCCGGCTCAGCCTGACCCAGCGCCGCCGCCTCGCGGAAAGCCTGACCGATGCCGTGCTCGAGCCTGAGATCGGCCAGCACGTGGCGGCCGCGCGAATGGGCTTTCAGGTCCATTTCCACGACTTGGCGGCTGACTGCATGGCGATCGGCGGCCAGCTCCTGTCCGATCAGCACAGCCCGCGCGACATCATCACCGTCAGGATTGCGGTGATGAACGCGGCCTGGCCGGCGGAGGTGCGCGCCGAGGTGATCCGCAACGTGCTCGCGCGGCTCGCGGAGGCCTGCGGCATGCAGACGCCGGCGCCCACCTGGTGGGTCAATCTCGAGGTCATCGACGAGGGAAGCTGGGGATCGCGGGGTGGCGTGCTCTCGATCCTTCAACTGCTCGAATCCGGCGTGTTCACGCCGGAGCGGATCAAGGCGATCCGCGGGGCGATTCAGCCGTCGGCCTGACGCCCGCCGACACCGAACGACAATCATGGAGAGACACACATGAGCGAGGGACAGATCCGCACCGAGGTGCACGGCCATGTTCTCAAGATCCTCATCGACAATGCCGCGAAGAAGAACGCGTTCACGCCGGTGATGATGGAGCAATTGTCCGATGCGCTGACCGAGTTGCACAATAACGATGCCTACCGCGTCGGCGTGATCTGCGCCGAGGGCAGGGACTTCACCGCAGGTCTCGACATGCCGAAATTCTTCGGGCCCACCGCGGAGAAGCGCAACATCCGGGAAGGCAATGTCGATCCGTTTGGCCTTGCCAAGCGCTGCCGCAAGCCTGTTATCACCGCCGTGCAGGGCATCGTGTTCACCATCGGCATCGAGCTGATGCTCGCCGGCGACATCGTGGTGACCGCCGCGGATGCGCGCTTCTGCCAGATGGAATCCAAGCGCGGCATCGCGCCGCTTGGCGGAGCGCATTTCCGCTTCCTGTCGCGCGCCGGCTGGGGCGACGCGATGTACCATCTGTTCCTGTGCGACGAATTTTCGGCCGAGCGGGCCCACGCGATCGGTCTCGTCCAGGAGGTCGTGCCGGCAGGCGAGCAGGTCGAGCGTGCGATGGCACTTGCCGCCATCATCGCGCGCAATGCGCCGCTCGGCATCCAGGTCACCAAGGAAGCGGCGGCCAAGTACGTCGAAGGCGGCGAGGCGGCGGCGATCGCCTACATTCCGGAGATCCGTGCCCGCGTGCTCGGCAGCGCGGACGCGAAGGAAGGCATTCAGTCCTTCATCGAGCGTCGTGCCGCCATCTTCCAGGGACGTTGATCAACGCGGAGCTTGCCGATCCAGCTTCGACAGGATCTCCAGCGTTGCGGCGTCGCGCTCGCCGGCGAAATAGCGGGCGAGTGCCTCGCCGAAAACCGGCTCATCGGAGACCGCGCCGAACAGCGTCATCGACGAGCGGAATTTGGCATCGTCAGGCGCACCGAGGATGGCGTTGATGGTTCGCCCGTCGACGGCGAGCACGAGGCGGGTGCATTCGACCAGGCGCGGACCGAGGACGGGGTGCGCGAGATAGGCCTTCGCCTCCGCCCGCGAGCCGATGGCGTAGCGCTGCGACATGGCGCTGAAGCCGAGGCCCGCGATTTGTGGGAAGACGAACCACATCCAGTGAGTCTGCTTCCGGCCCCGGGCCAGCTCCCCCTGGACGTCGCGAAAAACCGTGTTCTGGGCCGTTACGAAGCGCTCTAGATCGAAAGGATCGGTCATTGGATACCTTGGAGGGCCTTGCCGGCCGCGATTATGCCTAACTTTTGGCTCCCAATGTGGTAGCTGGTATAGAGTTTCCGGGCGGGGGTTGGGCCCCCCGGGGGTCGATTTGGGGATCTGATGGTTTCCGACGCAGCACATGCCGAGAGGCTGTTGTCGCGCCGCCGTGTCGGGCGAGCCGAAAGAGTTCTGCTGTCTCTGGCCGCCGTCGCGCTGGCGCTGGGGGCTGCTGCCTGGGTTGTCGATACCGGCGACACGACCCCGCTGGTCACCGCTGCACTGCCGCCGGCCAATAGCCCGTCTTTCGAGGACCGTTTCGCGTCGGCGTCCGGCAATCCGCCCGCCCGCGAGCTTGGCCTGCGGACGATGGAGCGTTCCGCCCTGAGTGCGGTCCAGCTCAAGCTCCGCGATGCCAAGGCGATGCTCGCCCAGAAGCTCCAGGGCGACGATTGGCGCTCGACCCTGACCGATGATGACCGGCACGTGGTTGACGAGACGCGGCCGTCGCAGCGTGCCGACGCCATCCCGATGCCGCGCTCGCGCCCGACGCAGGCGGACTTCTCCGCCCAGATCGCGTCCAGCCAAGCCTATGCCGAGACCAACCCAAGGGTCGACAACCGCAACTTCTTCGAAAAATTCACCGACAAGATCAGGCTGGCCTCGCTGACGCCCGGCGACGGCCTGTTCGGCAAGGCGCCGGATCTGGCCGCCCTCGGCTACGATTCGCGGACGGCGGTCTATGACATCAAGGCCAAGGCGCTTTACCTGCCGAGCGGCGTCGCGCTGGAAGCCCATTCCGGCATGGGCGCGCTGATGGACGACCCCAATCATGTCGACCAGCGCATGGTCGGCGCGACTCCACCCGCAACCTACGACCTGAAGCCGCGCGAAAAGCTGTTCCACGGTGTCCGCGCGCTGCGCCTGACGCCCACCGATGGCACAAGCGCGCTCGGCCGCGTCGGCCTTCTCACCCACAATTACATGCTCGGGCCGCGCGGCGATTCCAACGGCTGCGTCTCGATCAAGGACTATGATCGCTTCCTCAAGGCTTACGACAATGGCGAGTTCAACCGCCTGGTCGTGGTGCCGAGCTTGAGCGGATCTGCGACTGCCTCGCAGCGCGCCAGCACTGACTCCTGATATTCGCCTGCTGCGGCGGGGCTGCCGTTTCCCCTTCGTTAAGCCGTCATCGTCCAGAAGCAGCCTATGAGTGATCCATCAAGTTCCGAGACCCCGCTGCGTACGACGTTCAAGATCAAGCTGAACGGCGACACGTTGGCGATCGCGACCGTCGGTCAGGCCTATCAATTCCTCACCAACTTCAAGTCGGTCGAATGGATGGAATTCCGCTCCCTGCACGAGGACGCCGTCGAGGCTCTGGAAGGCGCAGCCGGTAACGCGATGCTGGCGGTGCAGGCGACCAACGCCGTGCGCGCGCTGTTCGTCAGCGCCAAGCTGCTCTGAAGCCTTTCAGCTCACAGTCTCGTTGCCCGGCGGGAGCGCAGCGTCATCCGGGACCCATGTCCTCGCGCATCTTGTCCTCGCGCATCTTGAACTCTGCTTTGGGAACGGGCAAACGGTCCGCGAAGATCGTCGCCGCAAGCCCATATGTTTGAAATTTAGTTCAGGGAGAGACCCATCATGAAACGCCGTACATTCCTCCAGGGCGGCGCGGTTGCCGGCGCGACGACGCTGGTCGCCGCACCTGCGATCGCGCAGAGCGCGCCGGAGATCAAATGGCGCCTGACGTCGAGCTTCCCGAAGTCGCTCGACACCATCTACGGCACGGCGCAGACCTTCGCGAAATACGTCGCCGAGGCCACCGACAACAAATTTCAGATCCAGACCTTCGCGGCAGGCGAGCTCGTTCCCGGTCTCCAGGCGCTCGATGCCGTCAGCGTCGCGTCCGTCGAGATGGCGCAGACGCCGCTCTATTTCTACATCGGCAAGGAGCCGGCGCTGGCCTATGCCACCGGCGCGCCGTTCGGCATGAACCATCGCCATCAGGAATCGTGGTGGCACTTCGGTGGCGGCGCCGACCTCACCAACGAGGCGCTCAAGCCTTTCAAGGCGCACGCCATCCTCTGCGGCAATTCGGGCACCCAGATGGGCGGCTGGTTCCGCAAGGAGATCAAGACCGTCGACGATCTCAAGGGCCTCAAATTCCGCATCGCCGGCATGGGCGGCCATGTGCTGGCACGGCTCGGCATCGTGCCGCAGCAGCTCGCGGGCGGCGACGTCTATTCGGCACTGGAGAAGGGCTCGATCGACGCCGCCGAATTCGTCGGCCCCTATGACGACGAGAAGCTCGGCTTTCAGAAGGTCGCCAAGTACTACTACTTCCCCGGCTGGTGGGAGGGCGGCGCGATGCTGCACATGATCGTCAATGATGAGAAATGGGCATCGCTGCCGAAGCAGTATCAGGCCATCGTCAACCAGGCCGCCTCGGCGGCCGGCGCCTGGATGCTCGAGAAATACGACAGCGTGAATCCGGCGGCGCTGAAGCGGCTGATCGCCAACGGCGCGGAGCTGAAGGCGTTCCCGCAACCGGTGCTGGAGGCCTGCTACAACGCGACCCAGGACCATCTGAACGAGCTCGCCGCCAAGAGCGACCTGTTCAAGCGGACCAAGGACAGCCACGACGCGTATATGAAGGAGCTGCTGTTCTATACGCAGATCGCGGAGAACTTCTACGACAACTATCTGCTCAGCAAGATGCGCAACAAGAGCTGATTGTGAGGAGGGCGCGGTGACAACGCCGCGCCCGGCTCTCGTAGGGTGGGCAAAGGCGCGCTTGCGCCGTGCCCACGACTGCCCCGCGTTTCATAGAATTGGTGGGCACGCTCCGCTTTGCCCACCCTACGGCACCTGTCGTGTGGCGCCTCACACCGCGCCCAGACCCAGCTTCGCATAGATGCGCCTTGCATAGGCGCCGAACGCATCGGTCGTCTTCAGCGGAAGATCGCGCGGGAAGGGCAGGTCGATCGGGAAATAGTCGGCCATCTTCGCCGGTCCCGCCGTCAGCACCGCGCAATGCGACGACAGGAACACCGCCTCCTGGATCGAATGCGTGACGAAGACGATGGTCTTGCCGCTCTCCCGCCAGATCCGCAGCATCTCCAGATTCATCTGCTCGCGCGTCAGCGCGTCCAGCGCGCCGAACGGCTCGTCCATCAGGATCAGCTTTGGATCGTGAATGAAGGCGCGCGCGATCGCGGTGCGCTGCTGCATGCCGCCGGACAGCTGCTGCGGATATTTCTGTTCAAAGCCGGCGAGCCCGACCAGGTTGAGCAGGTCGCGCGCCCGCTCGCGCGCAGCCTTCATCGGCAGGCCGACGATCTCGGCCGGCAACAGCACGTTGTCCAGGATCGTCCGCCATTTCAGCAGCAAGGCCTGCTGGAACACCATGCCGATGTCGCGGCTCGGATCGAACGGGCTCTCGGCGTTCCCGATCTTCACCGTGCCGCCGTCGGCGCCGTGCAGGCCAGCCAGGATCTTCATCACCGTGGTCTTGCCGCAGCCCGACGGGCCGACCAGCGAGACCAGCTCGCCTTCCTGCACGTCCATGGTGACGTCCGACACGGCCAGAAACTCGGCGCCGCCGCTGCGATAGACCTTGCGGACGCCCTGCAGGCTGATGAAGGGGGCTGGGCTCATGCCAGCCACTTGTCCCGATTCGCGGCGACGAAGGCATCGTCGCTGAGGTCGGCGTGCGCGCGATAGACGCGGTCGATCTCCTCTTTCTGACCCGGGCTGAGGCCCTCGTCCGGATCGAGGCACCACAGGCCTTGCATCAGGCCCTGGCGCCGCAGCACTTCATGGCAGCCGGCGATGCAGCCGTGGAAATTGTTGGCGACGTCGAAGAAGGCGCTGTTGCAGTCGGTGACGCGGGCATCGAGCGCCAGCAGGTCGGCCGGCACGCTATCCTTGTGCCGCGCCGCCTTGCAGCGTTCGAACTGCTTGATCGCGCTCGCCGTCCACACCGACCAATGGCCGAGCAGACCGCCCTTGAAGTAGGTGCGCGTGGTGACGCCGTTGTCGCGCAGATCGAACGGAAGCATCAGGTCGAGCAGGATGTGGTCGTCATTACCGGTGTAGAGCGCGACGCGGTCGAGCGCGCCCGCGGCCGCGACGCCGCGCAGGACGTCGAGGGTGCGATAGCGGTTGAACGGCGCGATCTTGATCGCGATGACGTTGTCGATCGAGGCGAAGCGCTGCCAGAACCGGGCGGAGAGGATGACGCCGCCGACGGCCGGCTGAAGATAGAAGCCGACCAGCGGGATCTCGGCGGCGACCGTCGTGCAGTGCGCGATGATCTCGTCCTCGGAGGCGCTCTTCATCGCGGCGAGGCTGAGGAGGCCGGCATGATAGCCGATGTCGCGCGCGGTGCGGGCTTCGGTAACCGCCTGTCTTGTCGGACCCGCGAGGCCTGCGACCATCGCCAGCGGTCGCTTGGTCCAGCTCGCCGCGGTCTCGGCGGCGAGCTCGAGCACCGGACGGTAGAGACCGACGTCTCGGATCGCGAACTGCGTGGTGTGCACGCCGACCGCTAGGCCGCCTGAGCCGGCGTCGATGTAATAGCGCGTCAGCGCACGCTGGTGCGTCTTGTCGAGCTGGCGCGCAGCAGTGAGTGCGAGCGGATGCGCCGGTATCACGGTGCCCTCAGTGATCAGGTTGCGGATGTCGCTGTTGATCTGGCTGTGATGCATGATGTCCTATCCGAATTCAGGGCCGGCGACGGCGAATGGCATTTCCTCGCCCGTGACGGTGGCGGGACCGAACCGCATGCGCTGGAACGGGCGCTCGATGGTCCAGCTGGAGGCGGTCAATCCTTCCAGGAACGCGTCTTGCGACGCGACGACGTCGAGCAGGAGCGGGCTGGTCTCGGAGCGCACGATCGCGTCAACCAAAGCCAGAGCTGCCGCGGCATTGTTGCCCAACAACGGGCCGATATGGCGGGCGGTCCGGCCGTCGCGAACCAGCGCGATGGCGCCGTTGGCGCCGACGATGCGCGAGCCGGAACGTTGTGCGAAGGCGGAGAGGAGCGCAGTCCGGTCGAAACCGGTGGCCCGCAGATCCCGCACACAAAGCGCTTCGATGGTCGCGGATGACGATGGCGGCGCTTCGGCCCGCGCAGGCTTCAACAGCTTCAGGCGACGCAATTGCAGGGTCGGCGTGAACCCCAGCGGTCCGTAGACGGCAGCGCCGTCGGGCGTGGCGTCGAGCCAGCTGGTCAGGCCGTTCTGACGCGCCGTCTCCAGGCAGGCATCGACGAGACGGGTGGCAAGGCCACGGCGGCGATGCGTGCCTGATACCAGCACCATGCTGATCCAGGCGTTGTTGCCGGAATAGGGCAGCAGTGCTGCGGTTGCGACCAGCCGCATGCCGTCGCGAATGCCGAACACGACGCCGTCGCGCAGGAAGATGCGCCAGTCCTCGTCGGTCTGGTTCCAGTGCGCTTCCGTCGACAACGCCAGCCCCGCGATCGCGTCGTCGACACCGAGCTGGACGATGTGCGGGACGTCAGTAACGGCCATCGCGCACCTCGTATTTGGTGGGCTTGCCGAGGCTCGGCATGGCGCGCGAGACCCAATCGGCGGTCCAGGCGATCAACTGTTCGGTGTCGACGACCGGAAGGCCGAACAGCTCGACCGCCTTCGACGTGTCGGTCAGCCATGCCGTCGGCTCTTCCTTGCCTGTCAGCACCGGCGCGCGGCCGAACCTTACGCCGAATCTCTGGGCAAGATCGCGCACCGCCAAAATCTCGTGGCCGCTGACATTGATCGGCGATGTGGGCGCGGTGCAGTGCGCAAGGCAGCGCAGCGCCTGCGCGGAGGCATCGCCCTGCCAGATGAAATTGACATGACCGAGGCTGACGTCGATCGGCGTGCCGCCAAGCACTTTCGTCGCGATGTCGTGCAACACGCCATAGCGCATGTCGATCGCGTAGTTGAGACGGAATAGCCGGCCCGGCGTTGCGAATTTGTGCGAGAAATACTCGAACATGCGCTCGCGGCCGACGCAGGACTGGGCGTATTCGCCGGGCGGGTTCGGCGCCATGTCCTCGGTCGAGCCTTTGCCGTCCACAGCGACGAAGGGATAGATGCAGCCGGTCGAGAACGCCACGATGCGCGAGGACGGGAAGGCCTGGGCGACCAGGGCGGGCACGTGTGCGTTCATCGCCCAGGTCAGCGACAGATCGCCCTCGGCGCCGAATTTGCGGCCGGCCATGAAGATGATGTTCGGCGCCTTCGGCAGCGCCGCAATTGCCTTCTCGTCCATCAGGTCGCAATTGATGGTTTCGACGCCGCGCGCGTGCAGCCAGTCCTTCACGCCGGCGTCGCTGAAGCGGGCCACGCCGATGATCCGGCGATCGGGCGCGGCCGCTTTGGCCAGCCCGGCCAGCGTCGGGCCCATCTTGCCGCCGACGCCGAGGATCATGATGTCGCCTTCGACCTTGGCGAGGTCGTCGATCAGCGCTTGCGTCGGACGGCACAGCAGCTCGTCGAGGGCTGCGATATCGGGAATGGTCTTCGGCAGCGTCTGGCGGGTGAGCAGCATGGATTTGTCCCTTGGTTCTGCCGTTGTCAGGTTTGTCTTGCGTCACCGACCACGAACATGCGTTCGAGGACCAGGACGAGGCCGTAGAGAGCGACCCCGAGCAGCGTCAGCAGCACGACGGCCATCACCATCGCGGGCGTGTCGAGCGATGACTGCACCTGGATCATGAGGTAGCCGAGCCCGCGCTCGGAGGCGATGAACTCGCCGACGATGGCGCCGGCGACCGCCAGGATGGCGCCGACCTTCATGCCGGAGAACACGTAAGGCAGCGATCCCGGCAGCTGGATCTTGCGGAACAGCGTCCAGCGCGAGCCGCGGAGGGATTTGACGAGATCGAGCAAATCCGGCTCGACCTCGCGCAGGCCTCGCGCGGTGGTGAGCAGGATCGGAAAGAAGCAGATGCTGAAGGCGATAAGGATGTTCGGAATGATGCCGTAGGAGAACCAGACGATGAAGAGCGGGCCGAGCGCGACCTTCGGGATCATGTTCAGCGTCACGAACAGCGGCAGCAGCACCAGGCTGAGCAGCGGCGCCCAGCTGAAGATCACGGCCAGCGCGACGCCGACGAAGGCGCCGAGCGCGAAGCCGCCGAGGATCTCGATCGCCGTCACCAGCGTGTTGGCGCCCCAGGCGTAGTTCGCGGTCCCCAGCGTCTGGATCGTCGCGAGCGGCGAGGGCAGGATGAATTTCGGCACGTGAAAGGCGTCGACCGCGACCTGCCAGAGCACGAGCACGGCGAGGTGCACGATCAGGATGATCGCAAAGCTGCGCGAGGCGCGTGCGCTGTCTCCTGTCACCGATTGCTCCCTGTTGGCGCGGCGACGCCGCAGGTCGCAAGCCTAGCCGCCTTCCGGGGAAGTTTCAACCAGATGGTTGATTATGGCCGGAGCGACTGCAGCACCAGATCGGCGACATGGCGGCGGCGGGCGCGCCGTGCGGTGCGGCTCGACAGGTCCTTGCCGAAGATCGCCGACAGCGTCGGCGTGTTGGAGAAGAAGAAATAGCTGAGGCCCGCAATGGAGATATAGAGCTGGACGGGATCGATGCCCTTGCGGAACACGCCCGCGCGCACCCCCTCGTTGAGAATGTGGGAGACGCTCTTCACCAGCGGGGAGTGCATCGCTTCCAGCCGTGTCGAGCCGCGGACATGGCGGGCGCCGCCGCGGTTCTCGTCGTTCAAAAGCACGATGAAATCAGGGTGTGCGGCCAGATGGTCGAACGAAGCCTCGATCAGCTTGCGGATCGCCTTCTCCGGCGGCAGGCCTTCGAGATTGAGCTTCCGCTCCTGCTCGCGGATATCCTCATAGACCCATTCGAGCACTGCGAGGTACAGCGCGTCCTTGTCGCCGAAATAATGGTAGACGAGCTGCTTGTTGACGCCGGCGCGCATTGCGATCTCGTCGACGCGGGCGCCCGCAAAGCCGTGCCGGGCGAATTCCAGCCGCGCCGCGGTCAGCAGCTTGTTGCGGGTGGCGACGGGGTCGCGGCGCTGCGGCACGGTGTCGCCAGATCGTTTTGCGGGCATTTCCAACCAAACAGTTGACAAGTGGAGGACAGGCTTGTTGCATTGGTATCCTCACAAGGGGAGAGCGACAAGCCGGGTCACGGCAACGAGGAGAGATGCGATGAAGCGTTTGCAGGCGGTGGGCTCGGCCCTGGTCTTGACCCTGATGCTCGGTGCAACTGCGGCGCCCGCGCATGCGGGCGAAGCGGTCAATCTGATCCTGAACTGGACGCCGACGGCCGATCACGCGCCGTATTATTATGCCAAGGCGCAAGGCTGGTACGAGAAGGCAGGCATCGACCTCACGATCGAGACCGGCAAGGGCTCGGGCGTCTCCGCCGCCAAGGTCGGCTCCGGCGGCTCGCCCTTCGGCGTCGCCGATCTCGCCACCATGCTGGTGGCCAAGAGCAAGGGCGCCGATACCGTCGCGGTGATGAGCGTCTATGCCAATACCGGGCAGACCTTCTACTGGCTGAAGAGCTACGGCGTGAACGGCGTGAAGGATTTTGCCGGCCACAAGGTCGGCAATCCGCCCGGTGATGCCTCGCGCGTGATGTGGCCAGCCTTCGCCAAGGCTGCGGGCATCGCGCCGGATTCCGTCGGCTTCGTCAATGTCGGGCCAACCGCGAAGATCGCGGCGCTGAAGAGCCACACCGTCGACATCATCAGCGACTTCTACAACGAGCACGATCTGAAGGTGATCGAGTTCGGTCCCGACCTCGGCTACGTCAACTGGAAGGACATCGGGCTCAACCCTTACGGCAATTCGCTGATCGTCAACGGCGCGTACTTGCAGAAGAATCCCAAGGTCGTCGAAGAGTTCGTGCGCGTCACGCAGAAGGCCTTTGCGGCCTGCGTTGCCGACGTCGCGCCGTGCCTGAAGGCACTGCTCGACCAGGTCTCAGGTCTCGACCAGGCGAACCAGGAGCGCCAGTGGGAGCGCATCAAGTTCCTGATGACGGACGAGTTCACGACGACGAAATCGCTCGGTTGGATCGACGGCGAGCGGATGAAGAAGGACTATGAACTGGTCCAGACCTATCTCGGCATGGAGAAGCCGTTCGACGTGACGACGGCGTTCACGACGAAGATGCTGGATCCGAACATCAAGATGGATGCGAGCAAGGTGAAGAAGTAGGGGGAGGCACCCCCGTCATTGCAAACGCTGTGCGCCGCATTCCTCGTCTCGTGCCCCGGACGCAGCGCAGCGCCTCTTCGGCGGTGTGCTGCAGAGCCGGGGCCCATTTCGCCGGAGCAACCCGTGTGGCTTGGGTCCCGGCTCGGCGCAGCAACGCTTGCGCGTTGCAGCGCGTCCGGGACACGAGAGCGCAATACCGGCTGCCCCCACGTAACCCCGCGGAGAAATTAACCGGCCGTTAACCATATCCGCCGCATCGTTAACCATTCAATAACTGGGAACGAGTCGGCCGATATGGAGGCTGCAGTCAAACCTCAACGCCAAATGGTGCGCCTGCGCGGGCGCTCCTATGTGGCCTTCGTGTTCACGCCGACGGTTCCGGTGCAGGACTGGCTGCACGAGATCGATGCCACCATTGCGCGTTCGCCGGGCTTCTTTGCCGGCCGGCCCGTAGTGATCGACCTGTCCTCGGTCGACCTCAGCCAGTCCGGGATCGGCCATCTGCTCACCAGCCTTCAGGACCGCAACATCCGCGTGCTCGGCATCGAGGGCGTGGAGGAGGCGAGGCTGACCCCGATGATGCCGCCGCTGCTCTCGGGCGGGCGCAGCTGCGTGATCGATCCGAACGCGCCGAAGAAGGCTGAGACGAAGTCCGAGGCCAAGCCGACATCGCTGCTGCTGGAGAACCCGGTTCGATCGGGCCAGACCGTGATCTTTCCCGAAGGCGACGTGACCATCCTCGGCTCGGTCGGCTCGGGTGCCGAAGTCGTCGCCGGCGGTTCCATCCACGTCTACGGCGCGCTGCGCGGCCGCGCCATGGCCGGCGTGAACGGTCGCACGAGCGCGCGCATCTATTGTCAGAAGATCGAAGCCGAACTGCTTGCAATCGATGGGTTTTATCAGACCGCCGACGATATCGACGAGGCCCTGCGCGGCAAGCCGGCCCAGGCCTGGCTGCAGGGCAACACCATGCGAATTACCGCGCTGAACTGACCAGAAGGAGATTTCAGAAATGGCAAAGGTACTGGTCGTGACATCAGGCAAGGGGGGCGTCGGCAAGACCACGACGACCGCCGCCCTTGGGGCTGCGCTGGCGCAACGCGGCGACAAGGTCGTCGTCGTCGATTTCGACGTCGGCCTGCGTAACCTCGACCTCGTGATGGGCGCCGAACGCCGCGTTGTATTCGACCTCATCAACGTGGTGCAGGGCGTCGCCAAACTGCCGCAGGCACTGATCAAGGACAAGCGGCTGGAGAACCTCTGGCTGCTGCCGGCCTCGCAGACCCGCGACAAGGACGCACTGACGGAAGAGGGCGTCGGCAAGGTCATCGACGATCTGCGCGCCCGCTTCGACTGGGTCATCTGCGACAGCCCGGCCGGTATCGAGCGCGGCGCCTCCATGGCCATGCGCTTTGCCGACGAGGCCGTGATCGTGACCAACCCGGAAGTCTCCTCGGTGCGCGATTCCGATCGCATCATCGGCATGCTCGATTCCAAGACCGTGCGGGCCGAGAAGGGCGAGCGCGTCGAGAAGCACATCCTCATCACCCGCTATGACCCCTCGCGCGCCGCGCGCGGCGAGATGCTGACCATCGAGGACATCCTCGAGATCCTCGCAACGCCCCTGCTCGGCATCATCCCCGAGAGCCAGGACGTGTTGAAGGCCTCCAACGTCGGCACGCCGGTGACGCTGTCGAATGCGGATGGAGCGCCGGCGCGGGCCTATATGGACGCGGCCAAGCGCCTCTGCGGCGAGAACGTGACGATGCATGTTCCCGCCGAGCGCAGAGGTCTGATGGATCGTCTGCTGCGACGGAGGGCTGCATGAGCATGGGTCTGCTTCGACTTCTCCGCGGCAAGAAGGCCTCGGCACCCGTCGCACGCGAACGGCTGCAGATCCTGCTTGCCCATGAGCGCGGAATGCGTGGCCAGCCCGATCTGCTCGGCGTGCTGCGCGAGGAAATTCTCGCCGTCGTGTCCAAGCACGTCATGCTGGACCCGACCAAGGTCATCGTCCGGCTCGAGCGCGGCGACGAGGTATCGACCCTGGAGGTCGATATCGAGGTACCCAACGACTTCGAGCGCAAGAAAGCGGCGGTCGCGTAGGGACGCGGCCGGCGACTCCCAGCTTTGGGGTGGGTGAGAGGGCGGTCCGCTGGGCATAGCGGGCCGCCTTTGTCTTTATGGGCGGTCCAATTCCAGCGCGTGCCGATGTGATCGGCACGCCGGAACGGTGATCACGGCGAGATCGTTATGTGAGACGCGGAGCGCCGAGCCGGGCGCCGCGGTATCCTCATGACGGGAGAGCGCCCATGATGTCCGAGGTCCAGGTCCACACCGTCGCGCGGCAGATGCTCGAGCGGCATGGATTTGCTGCGATCGCGAAGGCCGCCGAGCAGGCCCAGGCCTGCGACGGCCGCGGCGAGGCCGACGAGGCCAAGGAATGGCGTCACATCGCCGACGCCATGAAGATCATCCGCGGGCCGCACCAGAGCTGATCGCCGGACCGGAAACGCTTCAGCGTTCCTCGCGATCCGGCCCCCGTGCCGGGGATCGTTGCTGCGTCTGCGGCTGGCCGCGCTCGCCCGCCTCCTTGCAGGGGAGCTGCTCCCACGATCCGTCCGGCGCCTGCTGATAGGCGCTGCATGAGGACGATGAGGTGGTCGATTTGTCCTCGCCCTTTTGGGCGTCGGAGTTCTTTGCCTGTGCCGGGGCGGCCAGCGCTGCGCTCATCGCGAGCACGCCGGCGACCATGAGATGCGTCATCCGCATGGGGCTTCTCCTGTGCGAAGGAGCCCGCATGCTGGCGAGGAATGTGACGATTATTGGCCGAAACGCAGGTTCCGTCGCGGTGTGCTTAACGCCGCGACAGCCGGCTTGCTAGCCGCCCTTGGCCCGGATCAGGCCGGCGAGGTTGGTCTTCTGGGCCTCGCACCAGTTGGGCATGCCGAGCCGGCGCTGGTTGAGATCGGTCGCCTGGGTCGCCACCGCGACCTCGGCCATCAGATCGTCGTCCTGCTTCTCGCCCATCTTGCCGCCGGTATGCATCCAGGCAATTGCCTTGCGCACCTTCTCGGTGGTGCCGTCGGGCAGCTTCATCTGCGCCGCCTTCTGTACGAGATCCTGGTAGACGACGTCCGTGCCCGGGCATTCGACCTTGGTGGCAAAGGCCTGCAGGACCAGGGTCACATAGGTCGAGCGTAGATGGTCCTCGGCCTTGGCCGGAGCGGCGATCAGCAACAGGCCAGCCATCAGGAAACCGTAGCGCATCCTTGGTATCTCCTCCATTTTTTTGGGAGGCTAGCGTCCGGCGGGCTGCTCCGCAATGGTGCCGGAGCGAATTTGTCGCGCCCCGGCGCGGTGCGCTATCGTGGCCCGCATCCCGGCCTCGGAGAGCGACATGAGCCTGTTCAGCACGCCATTCGATCCTGCCCGCGACACAGCGCTCGTCACCGGCGCGGGCAACGGCATCGGGCGCGCCATCGCGCAGGCCTTGGTTGGCGAGGGCGTCCGGACCGTGTTTGCCGACATCAGCGCGGAGCGGGTGAGCGCCGCGATCGGCGCGAGCAAGAGGCCAGAACTGGCGGTGCCCTGGGTCGGCGATCTCGCCGAATTGGATGCGTGCGACGCGCTGCTTGCTACCGCAGACGCTGCGTTGGGGGGGATCACGCATTTCGTCCACAGCGCATCGCCGCCGCGGCGAGAGGCCGATCATGCGCTCGCGGTCGATCGCAGGATCTGGCAGCAGATGCATGCCGTCAATCTCGATGCCGGCTTTCACTTGGCGCGCGAACTCGCAAAGCGGCTGATCGCGGCGAAGCGGCCGGGCTCGTTCCTGTTTCTCACCTCGCTGCATGCGGGCACGCCGCGCAACCTGCCGCATTATTCGACGGCGAAGGCGGCGATGGCGATGCTGGTGAAGGAGTTGGCCAAGACGTTCGGCCGCCACGACATCCGCGTCAATGCGCTGGTGCCCGGCGCGATCGCCGCCGGCGGGTTCGTCGCGGATCCCGCGCTGGCGCGGCACATTCCGCGGGCGTCTCGGCGAGGCCAATGACCTTGCGCCGATGGCGCTTACCGTCCTGTCGAACAAGCTCTCCGCTTACGTCACCGGCGCAGCCTTCGTCGTCGACGGCGGATTGTCGCTGACGAACTGGTTCGAGCCGCCGGCGCTTGACGAGTAGTCAGCGGCGCCAGGCCGGCACGGGATCGAGCGGCGTGCGGTAAAGCTCGTTGTCGTCGCGATCGGTAACGCGCACCGCGCAACCCTTTTGCTGCAGCTCCGGCTTCACCTGCGACAGCTCGGTGGCGAGCTGGTCGGCGCGATCGGAGGCAACCTCGATGTCTTCGAGGATGATTCCGCCCTGGTTCCTGAACTCTCCACCAACCACAAGATCGAAAGAGTAGTACGGCATCCGAATTCCCCGGTGTGACGAGATGAGCTTCAGTGGAAGTCTCAACACATGTCGGATGGTACCACTGAGTCGACATCTACCGATGAACGGACCGCGCAATCTCTGTGCTTATGGCGCAGAAATGATGTGCAGCGTCTGACGGCCTTAACATTTAATTAAATATGTTGGCGTGATCATAAGGCATGGAATTGCAGCAGAACCGGGCTCCGGGAACCGGCAGCTGCAAGAGAAGGCCGCCGGCATAGATCCCGACGGCCTTTTCTCTTAAGCGAGAAAAATCGCTTTCCGTAATTGTCCGGACTCAACGCATCACATCGACTCGGACAGCCTACGCGATGTTGTCGCAGCGCGCCGTGCTGCTTGCGCGGTCTCGGTCTAGCGCAACGGCATCGGCGGGCGCACGACCGGTCCATCGTCATCGGCGACGGCTTGAGTCGTGGTAACAGGTGCGGCTGGCGGCGGCGGCATCGCGGCAGCCTGCGAAGGCGGCGGCGAAGCTGCGAGCGGCGCGGGCGAATAGGCCGGCATGTAGGTGTGCGACACGACCGGTTTCGGTTTGCGAACCGGCGGCGGTGACGGAGCTCGCGGTGGGACCGCAGCAGCACGTGTGCGCGGATCAACAGGCTTGACCTCAGCTACCGGCTTCGGCGCAGGCGGTTTTGCCATCTCGCGCGCCATCTGCTCCTGTCCGGCCTTCAACTCGGCGATGTTGGCCTTGAGCGTTTCGATCTGCTGCGCCATCGCGGTGAGGTCGCGCGTCATCGCTTGCACCGACTGCGCTGCATCGGACTGCGTCGCTGCGGGCGCAGCGGCCGCGACCTGGACTGCGGGCGGTGTCGCCGATTGATCGGCCGTTTGATCGGTTGCCGCTTGCGGTGCGGGCGGGGCGGCCTGCTCCACGGGCGGTGCGGCCTGCGCGGCAGCGACCGGCGCGGTCTGCGATGTCGATGGCAGCAGCGACGTCAATGCCGGTGTCCATTCGGCGAACATCTGTTTGGCGGTGTCGCCGTGTTTCTCCCAGGCGATGGTGGCGGCCGCACTACCGCCTGCAAACAGAAACGTGACGAAAGCGCCGCGCAGCCACTTGCCCGCGGGGGATCGCTTCCGCGGACCGAGGCCATCGCTCGCCGCGACACGGACGGCCGTGTCGACAGAGGGCGGGGGCGCCGCCTGCGGCTCCGAGACGGGACTGAACTTGGGCTCAATAGAGATCTTGCGCTCGAGCAAGGCTTTGGGCTCCGGCGCGAATTTCGGCTCCGGACGCGTCGCAATGTCAGGCGCCAGCGCGGGCGCAACGCTGATGGGGCGCGAGGCCAGCACAATGTCGGGCGAAATCTGAATCGCGTCGTGCGGATCGTTGTCCTTGACCGTGTCCTTCACGATCTCATCGACGATTTGCTTGGGGTTCAGCGTCGCGAGCATCGCAGCTCCTTTGAAGCCCGGTGTTTGAAGGCCGGGCGCTTGAAATACTGGTCGTCCGCATTGGCGCGAGCCGATCTATTTGGGGTGAGTCCATCCCAACCGGATGAGCCTCGCACGATGACGCACGAGTCCAGCCGGGTTTGACCAAAGCAAGGCGAGGGGATGGAGATGATGCGACGGTCTTCCGCCGTTTGTGGTGATGGAACCCCTTTTGTTGAACACGCGCACGTGTTCCGCGCTGCCTTGTTTTCAGCACGATTTTGGCAGCATCTGGGGATGCTGGGGGCGCTGCTATCCGCTATCGGGGGCCGGCGGTGCCAAGATCTTTAATCGCCTTGTTCGTCGTTGCCTTGTTGCCGCTGGGCGGCTGCATGCAGGCAACGCTTTCGCCGTCGACCGACGCGAGCATGACGCCGCGCGACCGGCAGTTGCTTGCGCACACGCCTTACGCGCAAGCGAATGTGCCCGAACAATATCTCCGTCACGTCGTCGACTATCAGCGCAAGGAGCAACCGGGTACCATCCTGGTCGATACCGACGCACGCTATCTCTATTACGTGCTGCCAGAGGGCAAGGCGATCCGCTACGGCGTTGCGGTCGGCGAGGAAGCCATGGCGTTCTCCGGCGTCGCGCGGGTCGGTCGCCTGGCGGAATGGCCGGACTGGGTTCCGACGGCAGATATCCAGGCGCGGCTCGGGCCGTACCCGGCGCGCGTTCCCGGCGGTCCCGCCAATCCCTTGGGCGCGCGGGGCATCTATCTCTATTCCGGCAACAAGGACACGCTCTACCGGATTCATGGCACCAACCAGCCCGAATATATCGGGCAGGCGATCTCGTCCGGCTGCATCCGGATGCGCAACGAGGACGTGATCGATCTCTACGACCGGGTGAAGCTCAATTCGATGGTCGTGGTGCTGCCGCCCGGACAGAACGCGCAGGCCGAGACCGGCGCGCGCTGGCGCGGGTGAGCGCACAGCGTCCCAATCCCGACGAGTTGATCATCGTGCGCATGCGGGCACGCTGATGGCGGCTTTGCTTATTCGCCGGGCCGGGCGACGCGCCATTGCAGGGTCGTCGCATTGCCGTTGACGTCGCCCGGCGTCTTGTCGGCGGCCGAGGTGTAGAGCGGGCGATAGCGGTACGCCCACATCCTGCTGCCGTCGTTGCGGCTGATCACGGTGAAGTCGCCAATGGCCTTGGCGTCGGCCGTTGCGGGCAACGGCATCCAGCTCTCGGTGCATTTGCCGTTGCAGTTCGACGTCTTTCCGGTGGTGTCGCGCTCGTAATAGTAGAGCGTCATGCCCTTGAGATCGACGAGCTTGGGACCCTGCTTGGTCAGGACCACCTTCGCCGGTGCGGTCGTCGCTTCGGGCTTGGGCGGAGGAGCGGCATCGCCGCCGCCATGGCCGTTTGCGAGCGCATGACCGGTCGAGAGCGCGACGGCCGCTGCCGCAATGAGGAACCTGAACATCCTGATCTCCCGACCGGCAAAGTTAATCGCGCGTTAAGCGCAGAATGTTGCCGACCGTAACAGCCGAAGGTTAGTTCCTGGTTTCGCAGGCCTGCGACAATTACGTACAAAAATACCGGATCATGCCTGCAGATCGCGGAGCGGGGCGCGGCTCAGATCGTTGCCGGCGGCAATCGCCTTGCGCAGCAGCCGCATCAGATCCTCGCCCTCCTTTGCGCTGAGGCCACGCAGCAGGATGCGCTGGGCCGATTCCACGGCCGGGGTGATCTTGCGCAGCGTGCGCCGGCCCTCGTCGGTGATCTCGAGTTCGCGGGCGCGGCGATCGCGGCTGGAAGCGCGGCGCTCGGCCAGTCCCTTCTGCACGAGGCGGTCGATCACGCCGGTGATGGTGGTGCGGTCATAGGCGATCAGCCCTGCAAGCGTCACCTGGTCGAGCCCCGGATTGGCCTTGATGGTCGCAAGCGCGGCGTATTGCACCGGCGTGAGATCGAAGCCGGCATCCTCGACCTCGGCCAGGAACACCGCGACGGCTATCTGCTGGAACCGGCGCGCCAGATGCCCGGGCATGTCGTTGTTGTCTTTCACCGAATTCTCCTCGGAGGCAGGACGGCGTACGATCGTTGACAAGCATACTGATAGTCAGCATACTGAGCAATATCAAAACAGAAGGTTGACGGGAGAGCCTCATGCAATTCCATCTGAATGGATTTCAGCCGGGCGACCCTGACATCGCCGACCCCGCCGAGCGCGTTCAAGCCCCGGGCGCGGCGGGCGCCGTGCCTGGCGAGGTCGATGTCCTCATCGTCGGCTGTGGACCGGCCGGCCTCACGCTCGCCGCCCAGCTTGCGCAATTCCCTGAGATCAAGACCTGCATCGTCGAGCAGAAGCCGGATCGCTTGCTGGTCGGGCAGGCCGACGGCATCGCCTGCCGCACCATGGAAATGTTTCACGCCTACGGTTTCAGCGAGCGCGTGCTGAAGGAGGCCTATTGGGTCAACGAGACGACATTCTGGAAGCCGGACGAGGGCCAGCCCGAGACCATCGTCCGCAGCGGCCGGGTGCAGGACGTCGAGGACGGCCTGTCCGAATTCCCGCATGTCATCCTCAACCAGGCGCGCATCCATGACGGCTTTCTCGACGTGATGCGGAAATCGCCGGCCAAGCTCGCCCCTCACTACAGCCGCCGCCTGCTCGACCTCGAGGTCGATCCGGCTGCAGGTCCAGCCGACCATGCCGTGACCGTGCGCCTCGAACGCGTCGATGCCGCAAGCGAGGGCAAGGTCGAGCAGATCAAGGCGCGCTATGTCGTTGGCTGCGATGGCGCGCGCAGCACCGTGCGCAAGTCGATCGGGCGCGAGCTGCACGGCGATTCCGCCAACCACGCCTGGGGCGTGATGGACGTCTTGGCGGTGACCGATTTCCCGGATATCCGCTTCAAGTCGCTGATCCAATCGGCGAAGGACGGCAGCCTGCTGATCATTCCGCGCGAAGGCGGCTACATGGTCCGCATCTATGTCGAGCTCGCCAAGCTCGATGCCGGCGAGCGCGTCGCCAGCCGCAACGTCACCGCCGATGACGTGATCGCGAAAGCGCAGCGGATCCTGAAGCCCCATACGCTCGACGTGAAGGAGATCGCCTGGTGGTCGGTCTACGAGATCGGCCAGCGTCTCACCGACAAGTTCGACGACGTGCCGGAAGCCGAGATCGCAACGCGCCTGCCGCGCGTCTTCATCGCCGGCGATGCCTGCCATACGCATAGCCCGAAGGCGGGGCAGGGCATGAACGTCTCGATGCAGGACGCCTTCAATCTGGGCTGGAAGCTTGCCGCCGTCCTCCGGAAGCAGTGCGCCCCGAGCCTGATGCATTCCTATTCGGCGGAGCGTCAGGCGGTTGCGGAAGAGCTGATCGATTTCGATCGCGAGTGGGCGGGAATTTTAGCTTCGTCAGCAAAAGCGGGTGGCGGCGACGCCGCCAGGACACAGGACTATTTTGTCAGGCATGGCCGCTACACCGCGGGCACGGCGACACATTACACGCCATCGATTCTCACCGGTGCAGCCTCGCATCAGCATCTCGCAGAGGGATTCATCATCGGCAAGCGCTTCCACTCGGCGCCCGTGATCCGACTTGCGGACGCAAAGCCGGTGCATTTGGGTCATGCCGCGCAGGCCGACGGTCGTTTTCGGATCTACGCGTTCTCGCCCGCTGAGAATCCCGCTGCCTCGGACTCGGCCATTCGTCGCTTGTGCAATTTTTTCGCCGAGTCCCGGGAATCGCCGATCCGGCGATATACGTCCAGAAATCTCGACATCGACAGCGTGATCGATCTGCGCGCAGTGTTTCAGCAGGATCATCGAGAGCTCGCGATCGAGGCAATGCCGCCCATGTTGCTCCCAAGCAAGGGCCGTTATGGCTTGTATGATTACGAGAAAATGTTCTGTCCGGACCTCAAGAGCGGCCACGACGTCTTTGCGATGCGCGGCATCGATCGGAAGGCGGGCTGCACGGTTGTGGTGCGGCCCGACCAGTATGTCGCAAGCGTACTGCCGCTCGATGACTATGCCGGGCTCGCGTCCTACTTCGACGGGTTCATGTTGCGGATCAAGTGACGGTCGAGCTGCGTCTGCGCAGGTCGATGAACGGCGGATGAATATTGAACCGCGCGCGGCGTGCGTTTCAGTCTTTCGACGGATGAGACCCTCGTGCGCGGAACGCCTGTTCCGCTGGCGCGTTCCGCCTCTCAAAGGAGGAATGCGCCATGAAGTTCAGAACCGCTTTAGTTGCAGCATTTTTGCTGGTCCCGACAGCCGCATTGGCCGCGCCGGGCATCGTTACCGTCTCGACCGGCCTGCGCGCCGGACCGGGCTCGGGCTTTCCCCTGGTCGATCGCGTCCCCGGGGGCGCCCGCGTCAACATCCATGGCTGCCTGCGCGGCAATGCCTGGTGCGACGTCAGCTTCTCTGATGATCGCGGCTGGGTGTCGTCGCAATATCTCGAATATCTCTATCGCAATCACTACGTCTATCTCCCCGACTATGTCGACGAGATCGATGTGCCCGTCGTTCCCTTCGTGCTGACCTCGTATTGGTCGAGTTACTATGGGGGACGTCCCTGGTATCGACGCCATGCCTATTGGAATAATTACTGGACCTCGCATCAGAGCGTCGCGACGCGGATGACGATCGATCCGCGTGCTGCCCGCATCGGCCGCGCGGCAACGCGCGACGCCGCGATCGCACTCGAACGCAGCGGTGTGCGCGGCAAGGGGGCCGCCGCGATCTCAACGCGTGACGCCGCGACCACACAGCGCGACGCTGCGATCGCCAAGCGCGACGCTGCGATCGCCAAGCGCGGCGCTGCGGTTACGCCCGACCGGGCCCGCGTTGGACGAAGTGAGCGCATCGCGCATGAGCGGACCAATGTGCAGACCCGCAATCCGCGTGATGCACAAGCCCGCATGATGCGCGAGCACGCCGCGACCCGCGCTACGGTGCGCTCGCAGCCGATGGCCCGCGCGCACGAAGCGCCGCGTGTGGCCGCGCCTTCAGCGCGTCCCGCGACGCCGCATGTCGCCCAGCCAAGCGTGAGCCATGGTTCGCCGATGAATGCCCGTGCGCAGATGCCGGCGCCGCGCGCGGCCGCGCCCGCAATGCCGCACGGCGGCGGGGGCGGTGCTCCGCACATCAATGCCGCCCCGCGTGGCGGCGGCGCCCCGGCGGGCGGCCCCGCTGGCGGACATCAGAAGCACTAGCATTGCCAAGCAAAAGCCCGGCCCTGGTGCCGGGCTTTTTCTTCGCTGTGTCGAGGCCTTTACAATTTAAGACAGATCTTCGCGGGCAGATTTCATCGATCGTAACATGTCTACCCAAAGCTGTAAGCATCCACTCGGGGCAGCGGGGCACGGGAGGATGACATGAGACAGAGCCAGGCGGAGACGCGCCGCCAGAATGTCGCGAAGCGTTCGATGACGAAGGAGGCCAAGCAGCTGACCGGCTTGATTGCCGGACTGCGCGAATCCCTCGAAGGAATCCACAAGGAACGGACGAGCGCCAAGCTCACCGGCGCCGAGATGGGCATGCTCGACGAGCGCCGCAACAACCTGCTGCTCACCATCGCAGCCCTCGACGACCGCCTCTCTGCGGTGCAAGGGCTGATTGATCTCGGCCGACCCCACATCATCCGCGTGCACTAGCGGGGGCTCGGCCATGGGACGATCGGTTCCGTTGCTGCCGTGACGGGCCGCCCCCGGCGGCCGATCCGGCACGACATGGCCCAGCACGACTTGTAGACGGCTCCGTCGTCGCAGGGGGAGACCTGCGACGGGTTGGAATCGCATTCTTGCGGGGCACGGCTCGACGCCGGTCGCCGGCCGATCATCTGCGCCATGCCTGCGGATGGCACCAAATTGCCACGCTCCCGGCGAATTGCCGCCAAAGCCCGCTGCCACGAGGAGGCGGGTGCAGGGCGACGCAAGGGGATGCGAATTGGCCTACAAGATGATCGCAGAACGCGACAACGAGAAGTACAGTTTCGCCCGAGAGAGCCGGCTGCTCATCGTGGCGAAGGCGAAGGTGTGGGCGAGCGAGGGGTGGCGGGTCGTCATCACCGACCAGGACGGCAAGGCCTACGCACCGCCGGAGTTCGATCAGCTGTCGGCGGCGTGACCGAAGGGCGGGCGAGGGGACGGCATTTGAGATCGCTGTTTCGATCGGGGCGCGACCGGATCGTGCCCGTGCTGACCGTTGCAGCCGCCGCTGTTCTGACGGTGACGGCCGGCGCCGCGCAAAATCTCGACGCCGGCAAGCCGCCCGCAAAGCTCTTCGCTGAGGGCTGTGCGACCTGCCATCGCAGTCCGCGTGGCCTTGCCAAGGGTCGCTTCAGCCTGACGCTGTCCTGGTTTCTCAGGGATCATTACGCGACCAGCTCGGACTCGGCCAAGGCGCTCGCGGCGTATCTTGAGTCAGTCGATACTCCGCCGCCGCGCGCTGCTACCAAGCCCGCCAAGAAGCCCGCGCGATCCGCATCGCGTCCGCCAAAGCCGGTGCAGAGCCAGTAGGACGTGCGGGGCCGCTATCTGCGCCGATAGGTCTGCGCGAGCAGCCGTGCGTGCACGGCGCGTAGCTCGGCGCTCATCCGCGTCTGTCCCGTCGTGACATAGGAGAGCCATGCGCCGTCGGCAGCGAGACGTACGATTTGCAGATCGGGCGCGTCGTCGGTCGTGCGATGACGCTTCAGGCGCGCCTTGATCCAGTCGTTCCAGAGCCGGCGCAGCGGCGGATCGGTGACGACGACCATGCTCAACGCCGCCCATGGGGTCGCGAAGCCGAAGGCCTGGCCGGTGAACACGGCATTCACATAGGCCCGCGTGAAGCGGCCGCGCGGTTTCGGATCGGCTTCAATCGCGGCGTCGATCTCGGCATCGACGCGCGCGAGCAGGTCGGCAAACAGGCCCTCGATCAGCGCCTGCTTGCTGCCAAAGTGGTGAAACAGTCCGCCCTTGGTGACGCCGGCCGCGACTGCCACCGCCTGCACGGTAACTCCGGCGACGCCATGGTCCATGGCGATTGCCGCGGCACAGTCGAGCAGGGCGCGCCGGACCTGCTCCGGCTGCTTGGCGCGGGTGTAGCGGCTTTCCGCCATCAATGCACACTGGCCTGCGAGAACAGGTTGATAACCAGGACCCCGGATACGATCAACGCTATGCCGACGAAGGCCGCGGCGTCCAGCATCTGGCGGAACAGCACGAAGGAGACGGTCGCCGTCAGGATGATGCCGACCCCGCCCCAGATCGCATAGGCGATGCTCAAGGGAATGACGCGGATCGCCACCGACAGCGCATAGAACGAGGCGACATAGAACAGCACCATCGCCAGCGTCGGCCACGGTCGGGTGAACTGGGCGGATTGCTGCAGGAAGGCGGACGCCGTGACCTCGAGAACGATGGCGAGGGCGAGCGCTGCGTAGGCATTGAAGGCGGAGGTCATGATCAACTCCGGCGCGGGGCGGACGGAAAGATACCGCGCGGTAGGTATGTTTAGCACGCCGGGCCAGGCTTTGGCCAGAACGAGGTATCACGTGTGAGTGACGAGGCTGCGACACCAGGGAACGCAGCATGAAGCCGCCGCCTGGTGAATAGCGCGGCGGCTCCAAAATTTCGTGGCGTTTCGACTGGTGTCAGCTGATCCGCACGGAGAGTTCGACGTCTTCGGCGAAGGGCGTGGACATGTAGCCGCTGCCGGGCGCGCGCATGCGCGCCAGATAGTCCGGGCTGTCGTCGGCATTGTCGGCGACGATGATCGCACCCGGTCCGAGATGGCCTTCCAGCAGATCAAGGATCTCCGGATAGAGCGCCTTGGCGCCGTCGAGCAGCACGAGGTCGATCGTAGCAGGCAGATCGGTACTGAGCGTCTTCAGCGCGTCGCCTTCACGGATTTCGACGAGGTCGATCAAGCCGCCGGCGACGAGATTCTCCCGCGCCCGCGCCGCCTTGGACGGCTCGAACTCGCTGGTGACGAGACGGCCGCCGCCATTGTCGCGCAGGCCTGCGGCAAGGTGCAGCGTCGAGATGCCGAACGACGTGCCGAACTCAACGATCACCCTGGCGCTTGAACTGCGTGCCAGCATGTAGAGCAGGTGGCCTGTCTCGCGGGAGACCGCGAGCGGTGCGTCCTTCAGGCGTCCGTAGAGGTCGCGATAGTCGGTCTTGCTGCGCATCAAGCGCGCCCGCTCTGCGTCGGACAAATCCGCGACGGCGGCGCGCGTTGCGCCGTTTGCTGCATCGGCCTCGTCGAACAGGCGGTCCAGCAGCGGCGCAAGCGTTGTGATGGTCGGGGTGGTCATTGGAGGTCTCCAGGTTTGGCGAAGAAACGCGTGCTTGCGTGCCGAGTGAAATACGACTAATTCGTCGCATTTCCTATTCGCATTGCCCGAGTGAGCCATGGCCGAGCGTCGAAGCCGTTCAATTTCTTCACGAAAACAGCCGCAACAGGCCCGCTCCAGCGTGCTTGTCGCGGCCATTCTCGATGCCGCTGTTCAGGTCCTGACGAAGGAGGGCGCGCAGCGTTTCACCACGGCGCGAGTGGCGGAGCGGGCCGGGGTGAGCGTCGGTTCGCTCTATCAATATTTTCCGAACAAGGCCGCGATCCTGTTCCGTCTCCAGAGCGATGAGTGGCGGCGCACGAGCGACCTCTTGCGCGGCATCCTCGCGGACCGGACGAAGCCACCGCCGGTGCGGCTGCGCGCGCTGGTCCACGCCTTCATTCTGTCCGAGTGCGAGGAGGCCGCGATCCGCGGCGCGCTCAGCGACGCTGCACCGCTCTATCGCGACGCGCCCGAGGCGCAGGACGCGCGGGCCGCCGGTGAGGGGATCATCGCGGCGTTCATGCGGGAGGCGCTGCCCAAAGCCTCCGAGGCGACCCGCGCGCTTGCCGGCGAGCTCATCAAGACGACGCTGAGCGAGGTCGGCAAGCGGTTTTCGGAGACGCCGCGCAGCGAGGCCGAGATCGCGCGCCATGCCGACGGGTTGGCCGACATGTTCTGCGCTTACCTCGGCGAACTCGCGCGACGCTGAAGTGCGGGCGCCGCGTGCTCGCGGGGCGGAGACGGGCTACACTTGCATCGCCCGTCGTTTGTCCCTACGGACCTCTTTCATGCTCGTCATCTCCATTCAAAGCCAGGTGGTCCACGGCCATGTCGGCAACAGCGCCGCCGCCTATGCCATCCAGGCGGAGGGCGTGAACGTTGCGGCGGTGCCGACGACGCTGCTGTCCAACCATCCGCGCTATCCGAGCCTGCACGGGCGGGTGCTGGAGACCGAGCTCGTTGCCGATCTTCTGACCGGCGTCGAGGAGCGCGGGCTTGTTGACGAAGCGGCCGTGCTGGTGACGGGCTATCTCGGCTCGCCGGGCAACGCCGCCGTCATCGCCGATTTCGTCGAGCGGGCGCTCGCGCGGAATTCGAAGCTCGTCTATCTCTGCGATCCCGTGATCGGCGACGATGGCCGCGTTTATGTCGCCGACGGCATCCTGGACGTGGTCCGGCACCGGCTGCTGCCGGCAGCAAACCTCACCACGCCGAACCAGTTCGAGCTCGAGCTGCTCACAGGCCTCAGAACCGCGGATGCGGAGGGACTGCGCGTCGCGTGTGCGGCGCTGGCGGGGATCGGCCGCATCGAAATCGTCGCCACCGGCTGCACGCTCGCCGATACGCCCGAAGGACAGCTGGAGACTATCCTGTGCGCCGACGGGCTATTGTCGCGCTTCGCGACGCTGCGCCTGCCGATCCGCCCCTACGGCACCGGTGATCTCCTCACGGGCCTGATCGCCGCGCATCTGGCCAAGGGCGAGGCGACGGAGGTCGCAGTGCGGCTGGCGGTCGAGACCATCTTTGCGGTGCTGGTGCGCACGCAGGACGCCGGCACGGCCGAGATGCGGCTCGTGCCGCTGCCGACGCCGGGGCGCGCGCCGTAATGGTCTCAGGTCGCGCGCTTGCCGGTCGATTGCGCCGATTTCTGCGGCTTGGCCGGGCTCTTCTGCTCACGCGCGGCTTGTGCCTTTTGGGCCTTTGACGGCTTGGCGCTCGCAACAGTCCTCGTCTTCTTCGATTTGGCGCTGGCGACTTCCTTGCGCTCGCTCGTGCCACGCTTTGAGATGTATTCAGCGCCGTCGACCGGGCCGACATGCGGCGGATCGCGGCCGAGATAGGGCCGGCCGATGCCGTAGGCCTTGCCGTTGGCGTCGACCCACTTCCACAGAATTTCCGTCGAGACCCAGCGCTGCGCGCGGTTATTGCCCTGGGTGCTGACAATATCCGCCGCCATGCCATGGCCGTAGCCGCCGCGCGTGCTGCCGCCGTGATAGGAGCGGTCGGAGGCGGCCTTCAGACCGCTCGCGATCGACTGGCGATAATCGTCACGGAACGCGCTGGTGATGCCGGGCGAGAGTCCAGCGGCTTCCGCGGCGAGCAGCGTGCGGAACAGCTTCCGCTTGAAGCTCTTGTCCATGCCGCCGATGACGTAGTCCATCATCGACATGCCGGCGTGCTCGGCGGCCTTCGGATCCTTCCAGGTGAAATCCTGGTCGACCAGCTTGGTGAAGCTGCGCATCACCGTGACCGTCTTGCCCTTGCGCTTGATGGTGACGGCGCGGCGCTCCTGGACCTTGATCGAGTCCTCTTTTGCGGTGCGCTGATAGAGCGCCCAGAGGTAGCGGTCGATGCAGGCATCCATGACGAAGCATTCGTCGAGCACGGCGACGGTGTCGGCCGGCGGCGATGCCTTGCTCGCCGGCGTGACGGGGCCGCTCGCGATCGCCGCGGGGGACAGCGCGTCGGTCGTCACGATCTCGGTGGGATCGGCAGATGCGAGCTTGACGGGCGCCGGCGCTGCAACTGGGGCAGCCTCGCTGACAACGGGTTCTGGTTCAGGCGATATCTGCGGCGCGGGCGGCGTCTCCGTCGGAAGGATCAGCGCGGGATCTGCCGAGGCGAGCTTGATGGCGGGAGGCTCGGGCACCGCTTCAGTGATCGTCGGGGTTGGTGCCGCAGCGACCGCAGCCGCGATGTCGGCGGTCAAGGCGATGCCGTCCTCGATCGTCGCAGCGTGCGGCACGTCCGCGAGGTCGAGCCGGCTGAGATCTTTCGCGCGCGACACGGCAGCGGCATTGGCGCCGCTGTTCTCGATGAGGGCAGGGGCATAGGCGGAGAGGGAAAGTGCCAGCCAGCCGGCGAGAACGGCCGAGGGGCACGCGACCGCCACCAGAAGAGACCGCCGATCGTTCATGATCCCTGCCTCCAAACGGTTCTGTTCGGACACGCTTTGTCGGAACAGTCATGATGCAAAAACAGTCTTGCACGGAAAGGCACGCAGCGCGTCGATTGTTCGGGGGACCGTGTGGCGACGCAATGGCGTAATTCGGCGAAATCGGGCTTTTCGCGGAGGTGTTGCCAAGCTGCAACGCGAGTTCCCACTGCGGTTTTCAACGGAATCGCCAGCAAATGCGGCGTTCATTGTCGTAACTTGAAGCGATCGAATTCATTCAATCTTGGATTGTAATCGTGCATTTCTCGCCTGCCGGCCGTTCCGGCAGAGTTGGGAAGGACACGATTGTGAAGTTGAAATGCAAATGGGCTGAATTCGTCGCCGATGAATCCGGCGCCACCGCGATCGAATACGGCCTGATCGCAGCCGGCATCGCGCTCGCAATCATCGAGATCATCTATGCGCTCGGCACCAATCTCGTCGCAAAGCTGCAGGCGCTGGCGACGGCGTTGAAATAGGGGCGCCTCGCGCAACTGCATCAATGCTGGAGTGTGGGGTGGGCAACACTCTTGCCGATGCGTTGCGGCAACTTTGTTGCGGCTGGCGCGTTTGGTCGGCCATGACGCATTCCTCGCTTCGTCCCATGGACGCCTTCGATCCCACCGAGCCCGCCATCCTGCACGATCGCCTCACGGACACGATCATCACCTGGACCGCTGACCAGGCCGACGATTATCGCCAGGCCAGCCGCCCGGGCGAGGACGGAACCGTGGCCTGGAAGGCCTATCTCTTCGATGGCTGGGGCAATGTGCTCGGTGGCTGAGCACCGTCCATAAAACCGTCATGTCGCGGCCGGCGGTGATTCGGCCAACGCCTTGTACGCATTAAACATATCGCCATGCACAGCACGCGCTGTTGCAATGCAACAAAACATGTCGCAACGCAGCAAAACGCGCCTAAATATGCTCCGACTCTTCCACTCAGGAGCATTACCAATGAACAAGAAGACTCTGTCGATCGCCGCCGCCATCCTGACGATCGCGGGCAGCACCGCGGCTTTCGCCGCCGAACTGCCGACTTACGAGACCAATGGATTTCCGGTCACGCCCTTGCAGGTTCGCGTCCTCGGCGCCGGGCATGTCGAGCAGCAGACCGCTGCGTCGACCACGCTGGCCTCGGTCCACCAGGCGAAGGTGCTCAGCCCTCGCAAGGTGAAGACCGCGACCGTTGGCGTGGCCCACTAAGCTGACATCGTGAACGGCAGATGGGTTCCGCGGAGAGGCGGGACTCCATCTGCATCACGTGATCGAAATCGACGCTGCTCGCGCATCGTGCAAATGTCTGGCACGATGAATTGACACCGATGCGCTGATTGAGAATCCGGCCGCGAACAAGTTCGCGTGAAGGTGCCGGTGATGTATGCCCGTTCATAACGGGCTTGATCCTTTTAACAGTTGCTTTGCACGTCGCGTTGCTTGATGCGGCCGCCGCATTGTTGCGGCCAATTTTGAAGTCATAATGGAGGCCATTATGCCCGTTGCGCAGAAAGTCGTTGCCGCCACCACGTCGCCGCGTGCGTTCATTCTCAAGCAGACAGCTTTGTTCGCCGCCGCCGCTTTGTTCGTGTTCGTGCTGAGCCTGACCTACGGCCTCGATCTCAGCCCCGGATTTTTCTGAGCGACTTCCCGCGGCGCGCTAAGCTCTCCGCGCGCGCAGGCTTGACGGCGAGCGGCCGTAGAGTTCGGCGAAGGCGGCGTTGAATCTGCGCAGGCTGCCGAAGCCGGCCTGGAATGCGATATCGGTCATGGTGTGGTTGCTGGCATCGAGCAGGCGCTTGGCGCGCTGGACCCGCAGCGTCCTGGCGAGTTGCTGAGGCGTCGCGCCGACGTGGCGCTCGAACAGGCGCGCCAGATGACGCGAGGAGATGCCGAGCCGCATCGCCAGATCGACCACGGAGCCTTCGTCGAGCGCGCCGCCATCGATGAGTTTCATGGCCCGCGCCACCGTGGAGCGCGTGCCGTTCCAGGCCGGGCAGAACGGCGCAGTCTCGGGTCGGCAGCGCAGGCAGGGCCGGAAGCCGCTGGCTTCGGCCGCCGCCGCCGTCGGATAATAGGCGACATTGCGCGTCAGCGGCTGCTTGGCCGGACAGACCGGGCGGCAATAGATCCCCGTGGTCTTCACCGCCGTGAAGAAGCGGCCGTCATACCGGGGATCGCGGCGCAGGCGCGCGGCGTTGCAGACATCGAAGCACAGCATGGCCGGATCATAGCGCATGCCGGTAGCGGCGGAAGGGCTGCGGGATGACCGAGTCCGATTGTGGCGAGCTGCAAGGCGCATCGCGCCCTAGAAGACGCCCCTCAACGAAAACGAGGGAGCGCATCATGTCCAGCCCAAAAGATATCGTCCTGAACGCGTGGAAGATCTTTTCGTCGCGCGATGCCGAGCGCATCGCCGCATTGTTCACCGACGACGCCGAATGGATCGCGCCGAAGGGCAATGCCACCGCCGTCGCGCTCGATCACACCGACCACATGGCCGGACCGCACCAGATCGCGCGCTTCATCGCGCAGGAGATGCACAAGATGTTCTCGAACATCGATATCGCGTTCCGCGGCGTCTACGCCGACGGCGATGTCGTGATCGTGGAGGAGCGGATGCGCGCCACACTGGGCGGCGGCAAGCCGTACGAGAACGACTATTGCTTCGTGTTCACGGTGTCGGGCGACCGGATCAGGCAGGTGCGGGAATACATGGATACGCGCAAGGGATGGCGGATGGTCTTCGAGCAGGAGGCGTGATGCATGAGCCCACAATCACCGCCGCGTGCCAGCCCTGCAGCCGCGTGGGTTGAGGCGGTATATGCGCTGACATAAGGCTTGGTCCATGGATCAGCGGACGAGCGGCGCAGACGCTCTCTCTCAGAACAAGGATGCGGCGCCGGCACTGGTCGGCGTAACTTGCGGCCTTGCCGCGGCGCTGTTCTGGGCGCTGGGCTTTGCCGCCACGCGGCATGGCCTCAAGCTCGGCTTCACGCCGGTCGATCTCCTGGTGCATCGCTATGTCTGGTCGGGGATCGCGTTCCTGCCGCTGGTGTTCCGCGCCGGCATCTCCGATCTCTGCGGCATCGGCTGGAGCAGGGGCCTTGTGCTGATGGTGCTCGGCGGCCCCGTGATGTCGCTGATCTCCTACACCGGTTTCCTGTTCGTGCCGCTCGGCCATGGCAGCGTGATCCAGCCCTCCTGCGCGACGCTCGGCGGCCTGCTGCTCGCGGTGGTGGTGCTGAAGGAGCACATCTCGGCCTCACGGCTTGCCGGCGCCGTCGTCATCGTCGGCGGCCTCGGCGTGATCGGCGCGGAATCGATCGGTCATATCGGGGCCGACGGCGTGCTCGGCGATTTGATCTTCGTGCTCACCGGGTTGATGTTCGCAGGCTTCGGCGCAGCTCTGCGCCACTGGCGCGTCTCGGCCGTGTCGGCAGCGCTGGTCATCAACGTGCTGTCGCTGCTGCTGCTGCCGGTCTACATCGCAACCGTCGGGCTCGCCCATGTTGCGGCGATCGGCGTGAGCGAGAATGCGATCCAGGCGCTGGCGCAGGGCGTGCTCGCCGGCCCCGCCGCGCTCTATCTCTACGCCGTCTCGGTCCAGCGCCTCGGCGTTGCCCGCGCCGCGGTGTTTCCGGCCTGCGTGCCGGCGTTGACGCTGCTCACCGGCTGGCTGCTGCTCGGCGAGCCGCCGACGATGCTGCAGGCCGCGGGGCTGGTGACGGTGCTGTGCGGCTTCTATCTGGCGCAGCGGCAAAGGTAGGCGCGAGCTACGCCTTCTTCACGAACTCCGACTTCAGGTTCATCGCGCCGATGCCGTCGATCTTGCAGGCGATGTTGTGGCCGTCGCTGGCGTCCTGCAGGCGGATGTTGCGCACCTTGGTGCCGCCCTTGACCACCGAGGAGGAGCCCTTGATCTTGAGATCCTTGATTACGATGACGCTGTCGCCGTCAGCGAGCACATTGCCATTGGCATCGCGCACGCCCGCGTCCTGCGCGGTGTCCGCCGCCGCCTCCGCCGCACCGCTCCACTCATGGCCGCATTCCGGGCAGACCCAGAGATCGCGGTCCTGATAGACGTGCTCGGAGCTGCAGGCGGGGCATTTCATCGTGTCGGTCATGGCAAGTCTCGTTGAACTCTCGTAGATCGCTTCGTTCGCGGCGCGACCCTAGGGGCAGGGTCGAGGAAAGCAAGGGAAAGCTGCCGCCGGCCTGCAACCGCCATCGCCCGCCGGTGCGATATCACCGAAACAGCGCGACGAAGATCACGTAGAACCAGCCCAGTATGCCGTGGACGATCGCCCACAGTATAGAATGGTTGTTGGTGTAGGAGATCGCGATGGCGAGCGCGGAGCCGAAGCCGACGCCGTATTTCGCGCCCTCGACGCGGACGCCGTAATAGCGATTGCCGTTCATGGTGGTGCCTCCGTGAGTCGTTGACGGGCGCGAGCCTACGCGGTTGCCGCGATCCCTGCGACCGGCTTGATCCACGAGGCCACACCGAGCTCGTGACGTGCTGAGGTTGCGCGCGGAGCTGCGATGCGAAGGCGCAATCCGTTGACGCAGATCAACTCGGTGTGCCGGCCAGGCGTCAAGCTGGCTAAACTGCCGGGCCATCGCGAGGGATAGTCATGTCGCACAGCGCTCGAATCTACATCGGCCTCGCCGTCCTGATCGCGTTGTCGGTGCTGTTTCTGTTCAGCGTCGTCCACACCGCCGCGGGGGCGCCGAGGTCCGGTCCGCGCGCGGTCGACGAAGGGCATCGTCTGGCAGAGGCGTGGTGCCAGAGCTGTCACGCCGTCGAGCCGCACATGGCCGGCTTCTTCGACGAGGCCCCGAGCTTCCAGGCCATCGCCGACAGGAGCGGCACCACCGCGCTGTCGCTCAAGGTGTTTTGGCGGACCAGCCACCAGAACATGCCGAACCTCGTGATCGCGCCGGAGCAGGCGGATGCGCTTTCGGCCTATATCCTCAGCCTGAGAGGCAAGTGAGGCCGCCGGAAGCGATTTTGCGAAAACAACCCCATGCACAGTAGATACGGCCTTGATAAGGCTTGTGTTTTCGGTTATTGCGAATTCTCTTTGCCGCGTCGGGCAAAACAGTGGCATCATGCCATGGTGCCGTCCGCGAGGAGCTTTGTGCGGAGGGCGTAGCCCGGACGGAGCCAACGGGTCGGCGCGAGGCGCGGCCCGATGACAGGCTCCGCGAAATCCGGGGCCGAGCGAGCGGCAACATCCCGGATGACGTTGGCGCTCCATTCGGGCTACGCTCGCTGCGCAACCGCGCAACGAGTCCGGCATGACCTTCCTCCTCAACATCGACGTCCCCGACATCGCTCAGGCCACGAGCTTTTACACCGCCGCCTTCGGTCTCACCGTCGGCCGCCGCTTCGGCACCGACTTCGTCGAGCTGCTTGGCTGGCCGGCGCCAGTCTATCTCCTGACCAAGCAGGCCGGCACGTTAGGTGCCGGCGCAGACCGCCGCCGCTACGAGCGGCACTGGACGCCCGTGCATATCGACGTCGTCGTCGATGATGTCGACGCCGCAGTCGCGCGTGCGCTCGGTGCCGGCGCGATCCTGGAAGCGCCGGCGTGCGATGCGCCCTATGGGCGGATCGCGATGCTGGCCGATCCGTTCGGGCACGGGTTCTGTCTGCTGGCGTTCAGCGAGAAGGGGTATGATGCGTTGGTTGGAAGTTCGTAGCCCGGATTAGCGAAACCACAATCGGGACGACATGCCGGCAAGACCGAAACGAAAGCTGAAGACTTACCAGACCTCGCTCGGCTTCTACGATCAGGCCATCGCGGCACCTTCGATGAAGGCGGCGCTGGAGGCCTGGGGCGCGAGCTCCAACCTGTTCCATCAGGGCGCGGCGAAGGAGACTGAGGATCGCGATATCGTCGCGGCGACCATGGCGAGGCCCGGTGTCGTGCTCAGGCGCCCGGTCGGCTCGGACGGCCCGTTCACGGAGAGTGCCGCCCTGCCGACGGATCTCGCCGAGGGCGAAGCCAGACCCGGAAGCAAGAGCAAGACAAAGACCGAGCTCAAGAGCAGGCCGGGATCGACGAAGCGTCCCGCCAGGACGGTGCGGAGAGCATCCCCTGAGATCGACGATCAAGCGGCGCGCAAGGCCGCCGCGGCGTTCGCGAGGGAGGAGAAGCGCCGGGAGGCCCAGCGTCGTAAGGAGGAGGCCGCCCGCACCAAGGCGCGCGCCCGCCGCGACAAGGCGGTCGCCATCGCCGAGGCGGCGCTGGCCAAGGCGAGGCGGCAGCACGACGCGCGGGCAGAGGAGATCGACGCCGAGCGGGCCGCGCTCGACGAACGCGCCGAGGCTGAGCAGGCCCGTTGGGACAAGCAAAGAAAGACGCTGGAGCACGCCCTGCGCCGCGCGCGGGAGTGACCGGCGATCCGTGCGCTGCGGACACCTTTCCCGGATTACGCTTGCGCGCCGTCCGGGCTACGCGAACGCCGCCGAGAGCGGCCGCCCGGGAGCAATTCCTTTACCATGGCATCCGGTCACGACTGAACCGCTGGAAGCTTAGGAGTTACGGAGAAATTCCGCGGTATCTTCGCCCCGATTTCGGATGCGTCGGATACGCCATGCGGCGCCACCGCAAGTTTTCGGGAGCTGTCATGAGCGATCATCGCGCCGCAGTCAGGCATCACACGTTGCGCACCGGCATGGTCGAGTTCGACAACGGCACCGGCAGCATCGTCAGCGTGCCCTGCACGATCCGCGATGTCTCCGGCACCGGCGCGCGCGTGGCTCTCAACAGTTCGGCATGGGTGCCGGAACAGTTTTCGCTGATCTTCTCCAGCGGTCTGCGCAAGGGCTGCCGGCTCGCCTGGCGCAAGGAGAGGCTGATCGGCGGCGCGTTCGCGGACGGCTATGCGAGCGCGGACGAGCAGGCCGCGATGATGACGGCGGACGAGCAGGCCCGGCACCGGCTCGGCATCGGCGTGCGCGTCAAGGCCGCGCGCGAGATGCGCGGCTACACGCAAGGCCAGCTCGCCGAGCGCCTCAGTGTCACGCCGGCCTTCGTGGCACTGGCCGAGCAGGGCGAAGCGGACATTCCGCTGTACCAGCTGATGCACATCGCCGATTTGCTGATGGTCAGTCTCGACGGGCTCGTGGCCGGACCGGTGCCTGAGGAGGTCGACGCGGTGTAGGGCTTCGTAGCCCGCTGAAACGCCCGAGCGCGCGCCTCGTCCTTCGAGATGATCGCGGGGCCTGTCATCGCGCCGCGCTTTGCGGACCCGGTGGCGGTTTCCTCAGGGTGAGGCTAAGGGGGATCGTGGCCTGCTGAACCTGTCGCCGCGTACTCCACCCTCATCCTGTCAGGAGCCCGCTCAAAGCGGGCGTCTCGAAGGATGGCCGCAGAAAAAGTCGCGCGAAATTTGCTTGCCTTGCCCCGAGTCCTTTTGCACTCTTGCCGCGAAGGAGACCACCGCATGACAAAAATGACCGCCGCCTGCGCGCTCGGGACCGCCCTGGTGCTGAGCAGCCTTGCAACATCAGGTGCTGAGGCCCGAACGCGGAAAGCCGTCGTCGTTCGCGCACCGCAAGAGCGGCTCATCGTCACGGCGCCGGTGCTCAGGCCAACGCCGTGGGATTACAATGTCGTTCCGCGCTATCGGTATCGCCCCGAGGACGACCGCGTCGATCCCTACGGCCCGCCGCTGGTGCCTTCCTATGTTCGCTATGAAGGATGGCGCTGGCCGTATTGGTGGTGAGGCACGATCACATTCTGAGCATGTGATCGGGCGGCGCGGACGCAGGGCTGAATACTCGCTGTTGGCTTGAGACGCCGCCGATGACAGGTTGTGCGCGTGCGGCAGCCCTCGATTCCGCCACGCTCGATGTCTTTGACAGGTCGGGTGCTTGAGAACACAACATCTCCTCCATCTGGTACGCCGACAAGTTGAAGTTTGATGGCTCGTCATCTCTGCGTGCAGAGGTGACGATTGGGAGAAAATGGCAAAGTGGAGACTGTCAAGAGTACATCGAGGTAGAACGACACTTATCCCCGTAATAAACCCAATGCTGTTTGGGGTGCTGGGCGCGCGTATTGGGAGGATTGGTCATGGCAAGTGTCGAACAATTGCACAGGCGGGACGGAGTGAACTTGGTCCAACTCGAAGCCGACATCACGTCGATCCGCTCGGGAAGCTCCATTACTTCAATTAATCTGCCTGATTACGTCGAGCACACCGCGGGCGTCTCGCGCGTCGGTGCGCTCAGTGCAGAGGCGGTCGTTCGCGACTATGAGTCCGCTGCAAAAGAGATCGAGGCCATGGGCACCGAGTTGATCGACGCCGCGCAAAAATGCGAGGCGCTGACGGCCCAGGTTCATGATGCGATCGCCTTCATGCGAGAAACGGCAGCGGGGTATCGTGAAGAGGGACGGAAGATCTTCAAGCGCATCGAAGAATGCGCGCTGTTCACCGAAGACGTGCGCAAGACCTGCGAACAGGTCAAACGCAGAATGACTGAAGTCTCGGTTGGCCCGTCTTCCGATGAGGAGCTTGCGGCGCAAGATTCCGAGCTGACGGGGATCGCGGCCCAGGTGACGATGAACGAGATACGGTGAGGCGAACGTAGAGCGTAGTAGCTTCGTAGGGTGGGCAAAGGCGCACTTGCGCCGTGCCCACGTCTTCTCCTCGATCAGCCAAGACGTGGGCACGCTTCCGCCTTCGCTCTTCGAGCTACGGCGGACAAGTCGCTTTGCCCACCCTACGGCAGCTCGCTCACCAATCCGGATCGCCGTAATAAGGGTCCATATACGGCGGCATCCAGGGGCCTCGCGGCGGCGGTCTGGGCCGCCGGGGTTCGGCCGCCGGGATGTGCGGCCGGGCACGCGTAGCCGCATCGTTGTTCACACTGCGCACGACGGGCTTCGCGGCTGCAGACGCGGGTGACGCGGTCAGTTGCGTTTGCAGCGCCTGGACCTGCGCAGCGAGGCGCGCATTGTCCGCCGCACCCTTCTCTTGCGCTGTCTTGAGCTGTTGAATGGTGTCGGCCTGCTCGCGCAGGGTCTGCTCGTTGCGGCTTTTCAGTTGCTCGAGCTTGCCGCTGATGCTCGCAAGCTCGCTCGTGATGGCCTTGAGCGATTGCGCGAGATCGGACGATGACGGGTCGGGCGCCGTGGCAGCAGGCCTTGGAGCGTCAGGCCTTGGAGTGTCAGGCTTTGGGGCGCTTTCCGTTTCCTTGAGGACCGGCGGCGCGGGCGCCGGGCTCGGATCACCCGCAGCAGCCAGTAGCACGGCCGGCGGCTGCACTGGGCCTTCCACCGCGGACGCTTGCGGGGCGCTGCTCGCGGCCGGCGGAGCCCATCGTGCCATGATCGACTTGCTGATTGAGCTGGCCTCATCGCGATATTGCGAAGCGAAGGCGGCGCCGAGAAGGCCGATCGCCAGCACGAGGCCAACCAAAGCGCGCATCATGGTCCGATCTCCTTTCAAGCCTTGATCGCGAAGCTTGGTATTCAGAGGCTTTGCACTCGAAGGCTTGGCATCCGGCGTCGGCGCCTTGTTTCCGGGAGTGGCGGCTGCCGCCGCACCGGCGCTTGCGCGCGAGGCTGGCTTGCCTTCGCCATCGTGTTCCATTCCGGAAACCAGCTGGTCCAGCCGTGCAAGGTCTGCCTGTGTGCTCCTGATCCGGTCAAGGGCCCGCGCCAGCCCGCCGTCGCCGCGCGCCTCGTCCGGCTTGCCGGTATCAGGTTTGGCGGTATCAGGCTTGCCGGTATCAGGTTTGGGGTCGTTCGTTTCAGGCACCGATGCGCTCTCCATCCGGTCGGGCGTCAATGGGAGGCAGTCCGATCAAAGGGAAGGATAAGTCTCGCCACTGTCCAACACAACGCGCGTGCAAAGGAAAAATTATGGCGGACTCGACAGCGGGGCTGTGCTCCTCAATTATCGTGGTCCGCCGCCAGCCGCACAAACTGCCGCTTCATCGCGTTGACCCTGGAAACATAGCCCGCGACGAGGTGATCGCCGCAGCGTGTCCCAGCGATCATCACAAACTTGCGCCGCGCATAGGCCGCCGCGGGACCTGCGCCGCAGAGATGGATGAAGGCGGCCAGATCCTGCTTCTGCTGCGCGCTCGGCTTCGCATCGCCGGCGAGGTCGAGAACCAGCGCCACCTGGCGGTCCAGATACACCGAGGCCAGCTCGATGGAGTGGCTCGGGATCGCGCGAATATAGAAGGACGTGAACCCGCAGCCGGTCTGCGTGACCGTGTTGCCGCGAACACAGAACCGCGCGGCTTCCGTGTAGGCCGGATCGGTCATCTGGAAGAGCCCGACCGCGCTGGAGGCGGGCTTGTAGATCGCCAGCGGATTGAAGCTCCATCGCCAGCGCCAATAGGTGCGCGCCACCGGATTGCCCGAACTCTCGACCTGCGCCAGCGCGGCCAGCAATTCGGGCGTGATGGTCGCGGTGGAATAGGTGCGGAAGAGGGGGCCGTAGCTCGCCCAGGTCTCCGCTGGCTCCTTGTCGAGGGCGTGGCCGACGACGGCGAAGAGTTCGGTCGGCTTGCGGATGATTTGATAGGCGATGTTGAGGAGCGCGAGCGTTGCCAGCAGGATCAAGACGCCGCCCGTGATCCGGACCGTCCGCGGCGCGCGCGCGAATTTCTTTCGCGCCCACTGGACGCTCCGCCGGACTCTGCGAAGGCGGAGGAGGAGCTTGCTTTTCCTTGGCATGGGCGCTGTGGGCGTAAATCGCGGAGACAATGATACATGGCGCCACCATCAAGACATGAAGACCATGCAGCTGGTACCACGCAGCATAGACAGAGAGCTCGCCCACAGGAGCGGCGACTTCATGACACGGGACAGGACGCTAGCCCCATGAACTATCTCGATCTCATGGACAACCGACGCCCACCGGCGTCCGCCGACGCCATCCGTGCGCTGGAGCAACATATCGGCGCGCCGCTGCCCGCGCCCTACCAGGCGCTGCTGGCGCAATCCGACGGCGGCGGCTTCGAGCCCTGCGGCGTCGAGCTGCCCTGGCGCAACGACCGCACCGTTCTGGACTTGCTGTTCACGACCCATCCGACCGACAGCTACGGCGTCATCGACAATTACGACATGTATCGGAGCATGAATCGAATCCCCCGCCTGAGCTGCCCCTTCGCTCCCGATCCCGGCGGCGACCTGTTCCTGCTCAGCCTGGAGCCGGACAGCTATGGCCAGGTGTTCTACTGGGAGCACGAGCGTGAGCCGCCGGACGGTGGCGAAATGTTCGCAGAGTTCCCGAATACGAATGTACTCGCGCAGGATTTTGAGAGCTTCATTCTCGGGTTGGGGGAGGCGTGAATTTGGAATTCAGTCTCCAAAGATGAGACGAGAGTTGAGTGCACCGTCACCGCAATTCGGGGTTGATGCGAGGAGAGGTCGCCGCGGTTAGCGGCTATCGCTCCCGCAGGATGACGGCGAGCTGATCGATTTATGATCGACGATTTAGTTCAATCTCACCGCAATCCCCGCAATCAATAGCGGCCGCCGCTGCCCTTTTGCTGCGTGATCCAGTCCGACAATGTCTTCTGTGTCGATTTCGCAGTCCGGCCCGGTGATGCCTTCAGATTGTCGCGGATGCCCTTCGTCGGACGGGTGCGCGGCGCTTGCGTTGCGCCAGCGCGCTTCAAGGCAGCCGTCGATGCCTCTGCGGCTTCTTTCTCGAGGCGCAGCTGTTTCAATCGCGCCATCTTGATGCGCTCCGCCTCGACTTCAGGTCTTTCGGCCAACAGCGGCTTGGGTTGAGCAAGCTCGGCCGGGACCAGGACGCCGAGAATGGTCGTCTCGCCGAGCGCCTTGCAGGCCTCTAACCGATGCAGTCCCTCGACCAGAACGAGGCGATCTCCGTCGAGCCGAATGGAAATGGGGGCCTGTTGTCCGATGTCCAGAATACTTTCCGCGATCTCCGTGACGGCCTCGGGCTTGATGGCCTTCTTCATTTTCGTGGGAACGAAGATCTTCTCGATCGGGAAGCTTTCCGGTTTGGGCATGACTTCTACTCCGCGTCTACCGGGCTCGTCGGAACCCATGCCGGTGAGGTTGGGAGTTTAGGGGTGAAGGGGTCGACCGCAAAGGCAATTCGGAGGAATTGCGGCGTGCACTTATCAGAGGCGCATGGCGAAAATTAGCCGAAGTAGCCGATTCGGTAATAGCGAACGAATTTCCTGCGCTGTCACCTTAATTCGAGCTATGCCTACGTATCGAGCGCTCTCACCAGACGTCGAGCAACCTCTTCGACACCGAGGGACCAATTAACGGCGACGCGGTCAGCTAAGATCGGCGAGTACTCGTAAACACCGGCCGCATCCACGTCAGACCAAACTGGTAGAATAACTTGCTGCCTTTCGACTAACTCGCGCGTGAAGATTGAGTCGTACTCCCGCTTGCTCCAACCATTGTTGGTCAAAAAGTTAGGTGTGAGAATGAGAATGCACTTTGGGCATTCCTTTAGAGGAGATTTGCAGTGCGCTCTGTTTTCGGTGCTGATGCCTGCTCCTGCGAAGACGACAACATCGCCACTCGTGATTTTGTCGAGAAGATGTTCTGGAAAATCGAAATCTTTCTCGCTGGCGCAAGTGGCGCACACACATTCTGCTGGATGTGGCTTCTTCATGAGAGACCAAGGTATAGGCCCCCAGAACCTGGCAGTCCGGTTCTGAGGGCCTGTCGCCTCACGAGCACCCCGTCGTGCTCCCGCAAGTATCGCACTTCATACACGTCCCATTCCGCACCAGCGTGAAGTTGCCGCACTCGCTGCACATCTCGCCTTCGTAGCCCTTGGCCTTGGCTTCGGCGCGGCGCTCGGCCTTGGTGGGGACGAGGGTCTGGGCGGTGCTGCCGGCCTTGCTCCACTGCAGCGCCTCGAGCTTCTCCGTGGGGGAGAGGTCGTGGGCCGCTTCCTGCTTCAGGGCGACGGCGCCTTCGAGGGCGTCGCCGACGCGGGCGCTGGTGCCGTGCGCGGCGAGGGCCGTGACCTTGCTGCCGCCGGTGGGGGCGCCGTCGTTGTCTTGCGAGACGGCAGCCGAGCCGCCGCGCATCACCACGAGGTTGTCGGTGCGGGAGCGGGTGAGGCCGCGTGAGACCAGGCGGGTCGCGTGATGACCGCCGTTCTCGTCCGGCTCCTTGCCTTCCTCGACGCCCTTGCCGAGCGCGTCGAAGCCGGTCTCGTTGGGATCGACATGGGCGAGGTCGAAGCGCGACATGTAGCTTACCGCGAGCTCGCGGAAGACGTAGTCGAGGATCGAGGTCGCGTACTTGATGCTGTCGTTGCCCTGCACCGGGCCCGCCGGCTCGAAGCGGGTGAAGGTGAAGGCGTCGACATATTCGTCCAGCGGCACGCCGTATTGCAGGCCGAGCGACACCGCGATGGCGAAGTTGTTGATGAAGGAGCGCAGCGCCGCGCCTTCCTTGTGCATGTCGATGAAGATCTCGCCGAGACGGCCGTCATCGTATTCGCCGGTGCGCAGATAGACCTTGTGGCCGCCGACGACCGCCTTCTGGGTGTAGCCCTTGCGGCGATCCGGCATCTTCTCGCGCTCGCGCATCACGATGATGCGCTCGACCAGTTTCTCGACGATCTTCTCCGAGACCTGGGCGGCACGCGCCGCCATCGGCTTCTCGTAGAGGCTCTCGACCGCATCGTCCTCGTCCTCATCGTCGCTGATGAGCTGCGAGTTGAGCGGCTGGCTGAGCTTGGAGCCGTCGCGATAGAGCGCGTTGGCTTTCAGCGCGAGCTTCCACGACAGCATGTAGGCGGACTTGCAGTCCTCCACCGTGGCGTCGTTCGGCATGTTGATGGTCTTGGAGATCGCACCCGAGATGAAGGGCTGCGCTGCCGCCATCATGCGGATGTGGCTCTCGACCGACAGATAACGTTTTCCAATTTTGCCGCAGGGGTTGGCGCAATCGAACACGGAGTAATGTTCCGCCTTCAGATGCGGGGCCCCTTCGACAGTCATCGCGCCGCAGATGTGGACGTTGGCGGCCTCGATCTCGCGCTTGGTGAAGCCCACGGCCTGGAGGAGGTCGAAGCCCGGAGCCGCAATGGCTTCCGCGCCGATTCCCAGTTGGTCGCGAATAAAATCCTCGCCAAAGGTCCACTTGTTGAAGGCGAACTTGATGTCGAAGGCGGTCGGCAGGGCCTTCTCGACCTTGGCGATGGCTTCATCGGTGAAGCCCTTGGCCTTGAGGGTCGAGGCGTTGATGCCCGGCGCGTTGGACAGCGAGCCGTGGCCGACGGCGTAGGCTTCGATCTCCGCGATATCAGCTTCGCGATAGCCGAGCGCGCGCAGCGCCGCGGGGACCGCGCGGTTGATGATCTTGAAGTAGCCGCCGCCGGCGAGCTTCTTGAACTTCACCAGCGCGAAGTCGGGCTCGATGCCGGTGGTGTCGCAATCCATCACGAGGCCGATCGTGCCGGTCGGCGCGATCACCGTGGTCTGGGCGTTGCGATAGCCGTGCTGCTCGCCGAGCGTGAGCGCCGCATCCCAGGCCGCCTGCGCATGGCTGACGAGATCAGCCTGCGGGCAGGACACGAGGTCCATCGGCACGGGATTGACGCTGAGCGCCTCGTAGCCGGAGGACTCACCGTGCGCGGCGCGGCGGTGGTTGCGGATCACGCGCAGCATGTGCGCGGCGTTCTTCTTGTAGCCGGGGAAGGTGCCGAGCTCGGCCGCCATCTCCGCGGAGGTCTTGTAGGTGATGCCGGTCATCACAGCAGTCAGGGCTGCGCAGAGCGCGCGGCCTTCCTTGCTGTCATACGAGAGACCCATGGTCATCAGGAGACCGCCGATATTGGCGTAGCCGAGGCCGAGCGTGCGGAACTCGTAGGAGAGCTCGGCGATCGCCTTCGACGGGAACTGCGCCATCATCACCGAGATTTCGAGCACGATGGTCCAGAGCTGGCAGAGGTGCTCATAGCCCTCGACGTCGAAGCGCTTGGTCTCGGTGTTGTAGAAGGTCAGCAGGTTCGCGGACGCCAGGTTGCACGCGGTGTCGTCCAGGAACATGTATTCCGAGCACGGATTGGAGGCGCGGATGTCGCCGGACGCCTTGCAGGTGTGCCAGTCGTTCATGGTGGTGTTGAAGTGCAGGCCCGGATCGGCCGACGCCCAGGCGGCGTAGCCGATCTTTTCCCAGAGGTCGCGCGCCTTCAGCGTCTTCGTCACCTTCTTGGAGGTGCGGGCGTTCAGGTTCCAGTCGCCATCCGTTTCCACGGCGCGGAGGAAATCGTCCTTCAGCGAGACCGAGTTGTTGGAGTTCTGGCCGGAGACCGTGAGATAGGCTTCGCTGTCCCAGTCGGTGTCGTAGGTGTCGAACTGGATGTCCTTGTAGCCCTGCTTGGCAAACTGGATGACGCGCTTGATGTAATTGTCAGGCACGAGGCTGCGGCGCGCCAGCTTGATCTCGCGGCGGAGGGCAGGGTTCTTCTCGGGATCGAAGCAGTCGTCGCCCGAGCCTTCGCAGTTGACGCAGGCCTTCAGCACCAGCTTGAGGTGCTTCTGGTTGATCTTGGAGCCCGTGACGAGGGCGGCAACCTTCTGCTCCTCCTTCACCTTCCAGTCGATATAGGTCTCGATGTCGGGGTGATCGACGTCGACGACGACCATCTTGGCGGCGCGGCGGGTGGTGCCGCCCGACTTGATCGCGCCCGCGGCGCGGTCGCCGATCTTGAGGAAGCTCATCAGGCCGGATGACCGGCCGCCGCCGGAGAGCTTTTCGCCTTCACCGCGCAGGCGCGAGAAGTTGGAGCCGGTGCCGGAGCCGTATTTGAACAGGCGGGCTTCGCGGACCCAGAGGTCCATGATGCCGCCTTCGTTGACGAGGTCGTCACCCACGCCCTGGATGAAGCAGGCGTGCGGCTGCGGATGCTCGTAGGACGATTTCGAGCGGGTCAGCTTGCCGGTGAAGGGGTCGACGTAATAGTGGCCCTGGCCGGGGCCGTCGATGCCATAGGCCCAATGCAGACCGGTGTTGAACCATTGCGGCGAGTTCGGCGCCACCATCTGCATGGCGAGCATGTAGCGGAGCTCGTCGTAGAAGGCCTGCGCGTCCTCGTCGGTCGAGAAATACTTGCCCTTCCAGCCCCAATAGGTCCAGCAGCCGGCGAGGCGGTCGAATACCTGCTTTGCGCTGAGCTCGCTGACATAGCGCTCTTTCTCAGGCAGCGCAGCGAGCGCGTCAGTATCGGGCACGGAGCGCCACAGGAAGGAGGGGACGGATTCCTCCTCAACCTTCTTCAGGCGCGCGGCAACGCCGGCTTTTCGGAAATACTTCTGGGCGAGCACGTCGGAGGCGACCTGCGACCACTCGGTCGGGACCTCGACGCCATCAAGTTTAAACACGACCGAGCCGTCGGGATTCCTGATCTCCGACGTGGTCTGGCGGAAATCGATTCCCGCGTAAGGTGACTGTCCCTGGGTGGTGTGGCGCCGCTCAATCCGCATCGTCTTGCCCCGTCCTATTCTTTGACCGGATCCGCCCCTCGTTGAGGGCGTGCCGGGTCGACATTTCGTTTCGCGATGCCTTGCGGCCGTTCGGCCCTGGGGCATCGCAGTTCAGCCGGTGGACCCGGCCCTTGTTCTCCCGACGCGACTCTTCGATGCCTGCATCGATCATCCGCCGGCATGTCCACGCCCATCCGCCCCAACGGGATGCGCGCGACATGCGTTCAACGCCCCACACCATCACAACTTCTATCGATGCCATCCGAGCCTGTTGCCGGCCCGTTCTGGCGCCCGAAAAGTCCGCTTTCGCGGGCAGACAAGCCCTCATCCGCTGCCTTTGGCTGGCTTGGCGGAGTTGAGATTTGCGAGACCCTTTGGGGGAGTGCCGGCGGGACGCAAACTCACTCGCGCCGAACGGACCGAAAGCTAGGACTCTCCGTTGCGCCCGTCAAGAACTAGTACGAGTTCCTGAATCAAATACTAAATATGGTGGATTGCGGGGGATAACAGGGGGCAAGCCCGCGCCTGTTGTGGAGGCAAGTATCAGTGAGTCCTCAGAGATTCCCAACCGAAAAAATTTGCATCCCGTGGTGCTGCGGATGCTTCATCCCGCTGTTCACAGGGCAGGTATATTTTTGAGCAATGGGATTGCGTCAGCGGGACTCACGTAGCCCTACGGAAGGTGAGGGCAGGCATGCCCGCCGAGGCCGTGGCGAGAGGGGCGAATCCGGGCCAAGCTGAGGGTCGATTTTGCCGGACCACCCACATGCTTGATTCGACTCGCCGGGATGCGCGGCCGCGCATCGCCCCGGCCGGCCTGATGTTCCTTGCCATCACCTCGATCGGCTGGGGCTTCAATTGGCCGGTGACCAAATTCCTGCTCTCCGAGCTGCCGCCGTTGACGCTGCGCGGGGTGACCGGCGTGCTCGGGGCGGTGCTGCTGGCGGCGCTGGCGATCATCCGCCGGCAGAGCCTCAAGGTGGACCCTGCGATCTGGCCGCGACTCCTGACCGCCGCCGTGCTCAACGTCACCGGCTGGATGGTGCTGATGGGCCTGGCGCTGCTCTGGCTGCCCGCGAGCGAGGCGGCGCTGATCGCCTACACGATGCCGGTCTGGGCCTCGATCATCGCATGGCCGGTGCTGGGCGAGAGGCCGACCGTGCTGCGCACGCTGGGGCTGGTGATGGCCTTTGTCGGGCTTGCCTCGATCATGGGCGGCAACGGCATTGCCGCCAGCGTCGAGAAGCTGCCGGGCATCGTCATGGCGCTCGCCGGCGCGCTGGGCTTTGCCGTCGGCACGGTGTTCTCGAAGAAGTACCCGATCCATCTGCCGCCGATCACGGCCGCGGCCTGGCAGATCGGGATCGGCTGCCTGCCGATCTCGATCATCGGCCTCCTGGTCGAGACCACGCATCTGTCCCAGGTGACGCCGGTCGGCTGGTGGCTGCTGGTCTATTCGACCGTGGTGCAGTTCTGCATCGCTTATGTCAGCTGGTTCGCAGCGCTCGCCCGCCTGCCGGCCTCCGTCGCCGCGATCGGCACCATGGCGGTGCCTGTCATCGGCGTCGTCGCCTCCGCGCTCGCGCTTGGCGAGCCGCTGGGGGCAGGGCAGATCGCGGCGCTGGTCTTCACGCTGGCGGCCGTGGTGCTGGCGACGCGCTAGCCGTCCGGACGCCGGGGTATCAGTGGTCCTGAGGCTCTTTCTCTCGCCGGTGTTGTCTCGAGCCCGGCGGTTTCAACGGCAGGTCAGCAGGTGCGACAGCAAAGACTTCGAGGGCCTGGTCGTAGCCTTTGATGGTCCGCTGTCCGAGCGATGCCAACGGAACGCTATCCCTTACCCTTCCAGCGATAGTGGGATCAGCCAGGATCTGCGCGTCCTTCGCGAGATTGCAGAGCCGCGACGCCAAATTCACCACGGCTCCCATCGCCGTGTAGTCCAGCCGACCGTTATAACCAACCGTTCCTACCGTTGCCGGTCCCATGGCAACGCCCACACCAAAGCCGATCGCGTGGCCGGCGTCGCACCATTTGCCGGCAAGGGACTGCACCGTCATTTGCAGGTCAATCGCGAGTCGGACCGCTTGAGTTGCCGGCTGTTCGCATGCGACCGGGGCATTGACCAGGAGCATGACTCCGTCGCCATCAAAGCCGATGAGCGTTGCCTCGTGACGAGTCGTCACGGCGCCGACGGCCTCGTAGTACTCTCGCATGACGGCCATGATGACATCGGGTTCATTGCGCGTGGAGAACGCCGTGAAGCCGCGTAAGTCGCCAAAAATGACAGCTACTTCGCGTCGCTGCCCTTCGAGCAGTTCATGAGAATGCTCGACCAATTCGGCGACCTGTGATGGCAGGAACTGCTTCAGCCGTTCGATCCGCACAGATTTCTGCTGCGAGATCGCCAGTTCAGAAGCCATTTCATTGAAGCGCAACGCCAGTTGCTGCAACTCGTCACCGCTGAAGATTTTGATGCGATGCTCGAATTGTCCGGTTCTGATCCGCTCCACGCCCTCTTCCAGTTGCTTGATCGGGCCGGACATTCTGTGCGCGCGCCAATAGGCGAGCGCCAGCGCGATGAGAACACCAAAGGCAATGAGAATTGACGAGCGCCACAACGCCGCGCGAATTGATGCAAAGGCTTCCGAGGCCGGCTGCATCGCGATCACCGTCCATCCCACATCGGCGGCCTGAACGGATAGCGCCAGCACCGGGTTGCCTTGGTCCCCGGTTATCACCGCCGCTTCGCTCGCCGCGCCGGCGAGATGCTTGATCCGGCCGAAACTGCCCGAGCTGGCGCGGCCGCGCAGGACCAGACTGATATCGGGATGTGCGATCAGATGACCGGAATCATCGACAACAATGGCGTAGCCGGTCTCGCCAATTCTAATGGCTGCGATGACATCCCAGATCAGCTTCAGATTGACCTCGGCGATCGCAACCCCCGCGGCCGGCAGGCTCCCAGCAACCGCGATCCTCATGTAGGGCTCTGAATCTCGCTGGTACTGAACCGGTCCGTACCAAACCTTGTTGGCGCGTGCGCCCAGAACAGCGGGATCCGTAGACATATCAATGCCGCGCCCGGTCCTGTTCAGATGCAGCCTGGAAACAAAGATCCGTTCGGTACCGGTCTCATCCAGAAGCGAAACCGAAACGATTGCGGGCACCTGCTGGAGGAGGCGCAAGGCATCGATCTTATGTTGCGCATCGTCTCCGGCAGACCAGGGAAGCTGCACCATCCAACCCAGCTGATCTCGGATGCCATCGGTGAACGCCTCGATCCTGTCGGACGCCGCGCGAGCATCGGCCTGCAGCACCGCGCTGATCTGGCGGCGCTGGTCTCGGTAACCGAAAGAAGCCTCGACGGCCGCGCCGAGTATCAGAGGCACGACCGCAGCGACAAACAACGTCGCGAAGTACTTGCAGAACAGCGAGCGACGCGGGGGCATCGTACACGAAGAGGGCTGCGCAGCACCGTCCGACATAACTACTCTCAGGAGATCACCTTGCTGGCGCGAAACAGGATCGACGACACATCCAGGTCCGTACCCAGAAGCCTGGCTGTCTTCAGATTGACTGCCAGTTCAAACTTCTCGGGGCGCATCACCGGAAGATCTGACGGATTTTCACCGCGCAGGATGCGATCGGCATAAGTGGCAAGCCGAAAATAGGTCGTGCGCTGGTTTGCGCCGTAACTCAAGAGACCTCCAGCGTCACAATATTCTGACCAGCCAAACATCGAAGGCAGCCGGTGCGCGATTGCAAACTCCGCGATCTTCGCACGATGCACCAGCGTCACAGCATCGGGAAACACGAGGAGAGCATCCGCGTCCACCTTGCCGGCAGCCATCAACCCATTCTCGATTTCGCGAGCGCCACAGAACGGAACGTAGGCTGCCTCGATGCCGAGTTTCCGGCACGACTCCAAAGTCGCACGCCATTCCAATGGCTCTCCCGGATGATCCGTGTTCGAGAAGACCGCCAGTTTTCGCAGCTTTGGATAAATGTCCTTGAGCAGCTCAACGCGCTTTCCTGCCAGCTCGAGCGACAGGAATGTGCTGCCGGTGAAATTGGTGCCGGGGTGAGCAAGGCTCTTCACCACACCCAAAGCGACGGGGTCACCGCTCAGTGCAAACAGTACGGGGATGTCGGTGACCGCAGTCATGACGCGTGTCGCCGGACCGCCCGAGACCACAAGGTCGATATCCCCTCGCTGCAACTCGGAGACGATCTTGCGCAGTGCCTGCGGATCTCCGGGGGCATAATGCGTCTCGAAGGTTACGGTCTTGCCCTCGACGTATCCCAGCGCGCGCATTCCCTCGCGAAAGCCGTCCAGGAAGGGATCCGGTTCGGACTGAGTCGAGACCCAGAAGATACGATGCAGCTTGGCTCCGCCCTGCGCCCGCGCGATCGCAGGCCAGGCCAGTCCTCCACCAATCAACAAGATGAACTCTCGTCTCTTCATGCGAGCACCTGTCGAAGCTGCGCCGTCAATTCCGGCCGCAGACCAAGATCCTAGCTGTGCATCCGGTGACTGCGCTCGGTATCGCGCTCCGCGAGCGGACTGTCGCGACATCGGCTCCAACATTTGTCGCCGAGAGCATGCTCAGAGATTGGGCTGGTGAGACGATTTGTCCTTGAGATGCGCTTGATTTTTGCTTGAGACCGGCCCGATCGAGATCAAATCGGCCTTACTCGTTCACGGCGCGGTGTCTAAACACCTCGGGCGCGGATCCGGGCTAGCCACGGCGTCTCAAGAGACAACCGGAACTCACATCCTGAGCCAGTGCCCTCGCCCCGTTATATGGTGTGACTGGCAACGCGCCTTCGGTAGTTCACGCGTTAGCTCGCCGTCATCGTCCCGCCATTCAGCGCCTTCCTGATCATCTCGGCGAGCTGGTTGCGGCGATAGGGCTTTGTCAGCAGCATCACGCCGTCGTCGAGCTTGCCGTGATGGACGATGGCGTTGTCGGTGTAGCCGGAGGTGTAAAGCACCTTCACACCCGGCCGCAGCTTGGCCACCTCGTCGGCGAGGTCGCGCCCGCTCATGCCGCCGGGGATGACGACGTCGGTGAAGAGGAGATCGAACGGCTGGCCGGCCTCGATCAATTCCAGCGCGGATTTGCCGTCGGGCGCGGCAATCGTCTTGTAGCCGAGGCTCTCGAGCTGCGCGGTGACGAAGTTGCGCACGAGGTTGTCGTCCTCGACGACGAAGATGGTCTCGGCGCCGCCCTCGACCTGCGGCGCGACGGCCGCGGCCACGTCCGCCGTGCCTTCGCCCGGCGGCAGATAGAGCTTGATCGTGGTGCCGTGGTTTTCCTCGCTGTAGATCTTGATGTGGCCGCCGGACTGCTTGACGAAACCGTAGACCATGGAGAGGCCGAGGCCCGATCCCTTGCCGACCTCCTTGGTGGTGAAGAAGGGCTCGAACGCCTTCAGCTGGATATCGGGCGACATGCCGGTGCCGGTGTCGCTGACGGCGAGCATGACGTAGGGGCCGGCCACCACGTCCGCATGGGCCTGCGCATAGGCCTCATCCAGCACGACGCGGTGGGTCTCCAGCAGCAGCTTGCCGCCGTTCGGCATGGCGTCGCGCGCGTTGATCGCCATGTTGAGCACGGCGTTGGTGAGCCGGGACGGATCGATATGCGCGGTCATCGGCCCCTGTTCCAGCACGGTCTCGATCTGGATCTGCTCGCCGAGGGTGGGACGCAGGAGTTTCGCGATGTCGGCGATCGCGGCGTTGATCTCGACGTTGCGCGGCTGCAGGGGCTGCCTGCGCGCGAACGCGAGCAGATGCTGGATCAGCTCGGCGCAGCGCTCGGCGGCATCGTCGATCAGCTGCGCCGCGCGCTGAAGCTCGGGCTGCTGTTTCAGGCTCGCCACCAGCGTCTCGGTGTTGCCGGAGATCACGGTCAGCATGTTGTTGAAGTCGTGAGCGACGCCTCCGGTCAACTTGCCGATCGCGTCCAGCTTCTGCGACTGGTACAGCTGCCGCTCGGTCTCGCGCGACATGGTCGCGTCGTGATAGACCAGCACCGCGCCGGAGATGTCGCCTTGGCCGTCCAGCATCGGCCGGCCGCTGATCATGAGATGGCGGGGAGGATTGCCGCTGTGCGGGCGGACGATCATCTCCAGATCCTCGAACTGCTCGCCGCGCAGCACGCGCACCGAGGGCAGCTCGCTGGCCTTCATCGGCGTGACGCCATCGCCGTGAAACACATCCGACATCGCGCGCAGATTGCGCAGGTTCATGCCGGCGCGATGCAGCAGCATGCGCTCCGCGGCCGGATTGGACAGCAGGACGTTGCCTTCGGCGTCGATGACCAGCACCGCCTCCGCCATGCTGTGAAACGTGCTTTGCAGCACGTTGATCGACAGGCGCAGCTCGTCATGCGCGGTCACCAGATGCTCGGTGCGCTCGGCGACCGCCGCCGCGAGCGCATCCTTGGCGGCCGTGGTCTCAGTCAGCGTGCTCTGCAGCTGCACCGTGGCGCGCTGGCTCTCGCGCATCACCAGCGCCACCAGCAGCAGGATCAGCACGGCGCCGGCGACGTCGATGCCGAGCAGCACGATGCCGGTACGGCGTGAATCCTGGGAGCGCGCGGTGAGCAGGCGTTCTTCATCCGCGCTCAGATGGTCGAGATTGCCCATCACCGTGTCCATCAGACCGCGGCCCTCGGCCTTGCTGTTGAGCGCGGTAATGCCGGCCTGGTCGTTCGCCGCGCGCAGGCGCATCGCTTCGGCGGCGATCTCGACCCGGCGCAGCGCCAGCGGCTCGGTGCCCTCCAGCAGCGCGACCTGATCGGGATTGTCGCGCACGCCGCGCTTCAGCTCGGCCAGCGCCGGTGCGATCTGGACCCGCACGCCCTGAAACTCGTCGGCGAGCGTCTGGCTGCGATAGAGCTCGTAGCCGCGTGCGGCGCTCTCGGCGCGGCGCAGCAGCACGCGCAGATCGGAGATCTTCTTCTGCACCTGGACGGTGTGATTGACCCACGTCGCGTCGGACCGCGACTTGACGTCGAGGGCGATCGAGGCCGCGGTGATGATCAGGAGGATGGCAAGTCCAGCACCGAGAATGACGCGCTGCGTTGGAATCAAGGGGCTTCTTTCTTGTCCTTCGGCTGTGCGCTCTCGCCCGGACCGGCGAGACATTCCCGGATCGTGGTCAGCAGCGCGTCCGGCGTGAACGGCTTGCGCAGGCAGCGCGTTGCGCCGAGCTCCAGCGCCATGCGGAGGAAATCGGGAGAGGGCGAGGCGGATGAGGCGAAGGCATAGCCGGACATTGCGATCAGCGGAGTAGCTGGCGCGCGCTCGTGAAAGATGCGGATGGACTCGAAGCCGCGCATATGCGGCATGAAGATATCAACGAGCATCACCTCAAAGGCCTGCGCTTCCAGCGCAGCCAGTCCTGTTTCGCCGCCGTCGGCCAGCGTGACGTCGAAGCCCTGACGTTGGAGGAGGACCTCGATGGTCGCGCCGACCATCGGATCGTCATCAACCACGAGAATACGCGGCATGACACTTCCCAGTAATCGAAGTCCCCACTGTGATTGGTGATATCCGCGAATCGTGCCTCGGGTCAATTTTGGATTGGATCGGGGTAGATATGCACGGTGCGGTGCATAGGGTTGCGGCGCGTGTTCCCTCTCTTATTTCGGCCCGCGTCATCTATGCGTCATGGTTCGCGCGAAGGCGCACGCGGCGCGCGAAGTGCGAGCAGCTTCGATGAAAGGTTGAAGCAAAGTCGAGGGGATCGCGAGGCCGAACGCGATCGGCAAGACAACAATCGGACACTGGTCAAGACAACGGCGCGCCCCGAAACGGGCCATGGCCGCTTCATCCCTCGGCAGGGCGTCCCGGGAGTGACTGGCGAAATGCAGTGGCTCGCAGAACAGACATGGGCGGCGCCGGCCATCACCGGTGCCGCCCATGCGACTTGTTGTATCGATTGTTCAGGCCGTCTTACGGGCAGGGATGCCGCTGGCCGTCATAACCGAGATAGGTGCCCGAAGCCGGGTCGTATGATTTGTAGCGCTGCGCGCAATAGGCCGGGTCGCCGCCGCTATCCGGGACCACCGCCACGGACGGCTCATCATAGTAGCTGTCGCCATAGTAGTAGGGGTCATCGTAATAGCCGCCGCCGTAATAGGCATACGAGCCGAGGCCACCGATCGCCGCACCGGCCGCGAAGCCCGGCCAGAAGCCGCCGCGACGATGATGATGATGCCAGCCTCCGCCGCTCCAGTTGCCGCCGCGGCCTTGCCAGGTGCCGCCGTTGGCGGCTGCAAAGTTGCGGCTGACGCCACCGGTGAAGGACGTGCCGCCGCCCGGACGTACCGCTGGGCCGGCCGCGAAGTTGCCGCCACCTCCCTGCAACGCGGGGCCGCCGCCAATTCGTGCTCCGCCACCGAAGCCGCCGCCGCCCATGCGCGCGCCGCCGCCACCACCGAAGTGAGCGCCGCCGCCACCGCCACCGCCGATGTGAGCACCACCACCACCACCGCCGACGTGGCCGCCACCACCGCCGCCACGGCCACCGCCGCCCGGCCCCTGTGCAAAGCTCGGTGAGGTCATGGGTAGAACGAGCGCCAGCGCTGCGGCGGCACTCAAAACTTTCAGACTTTTCATGATAAAACTCCTTTCCCGGAAGCAAACCCTATGAAAGGGCTGGGGTTCCTGGGATCACGCCGGTTTGCGCGTGAACGGAGCCTCGCTCTCAATGGCTGTACCCGGCATGAACGGATCGCGTCCGATTTGCGGCAGCGTTCCTGGCGAGCCCGGCGCATTTGCCGAGGGCGCCGCCGTCCCGCCGAACTGGACATTTCGCCGCCCGGATGGCATCAGGACCCGACGAAGCAGGGCCCTTGCCGCATGAAACAATTCTTCCTCAAGTTCTTCACCTGGTGGAATGGCCAGACTTTTGGCACCCAGCTCTGGACCAAGCGGTACGGAGAGCTGGTCGGCCAGGACGAGCAGGGCAATCTCTACTATCGCACCCGCGGCGGGGCGGTCGATCCGACGCTCGGCTTTGAGCGACGCTGGGTGGTCTATAACGGCTATGCGGAAGCCAGCCGGATCCCCCCGTCCTGGCACGGCTGGATTCATCACGTCGTCGATGTGCCACCGACCGAGGCCAACTATCAGCCGCGCGAATGGGAAAAGCCGCACCAGCCGAATCTCACCGGCACGGCAAAGGCCTATCGGCCCTCGGGCTCGACCCTGGCCAGCGGCAAGCGTCCGAAGGCGACCGGCGACTATCAGCCCTGGACGCCTGGCTAGGCTTTCCGTCCTCCTTCGACTCTCGATCGTTCGGTTGGATGCACGCGCATCCGACTCACCTTGCTGTGGACAACGGGAACAGCGGGGACGGCGTCTGCGCGGACATTGCGGCCAGGCAAGCCATGCGGCTCAATGACTCCATCTTACGGAGATGGGAGACCATCGCGTTCGGTTCGGGCAACAGTTCGCGACTGTCCCGAGATGCAGCGGCCGCCGAGTAAGGACTCGATCGGGAGATAGGCCCCCGGTCTGGAAGTTCCGAAATCGCCCGATGGAATGTGCAGCCGCCGTAAGACAGGAAAGGCCGCTTGGGAAACCGAGCGGCCTTTTTCTTTTGGGGGGACCAGCACGACGGTCACTGCCCCGGACGCTGCCCGGCACGAAGTGAAGCGCTGCAGAGCCGGGGCCCATGCTGCAGCGACCCGTGTAGCCCCTGGGTCCCGGCTCTGCGCAGCAGCGTTGCTCGCTGCAGCGCGTCCGGGACACGCGAGCATCGGCCCGCGCTAGTTCACCCGCTCCGCCGCACGCTTGACCGCTTCCAGGCGCCGCGCCTGGTTTTGCGCGCCGCGCTCTCTCAGCAAGGCCAAGACTTCAGCGGGCGCCGTATCGGGCGAGCCCGAATTGAAGGGCGGGGCGGGGTTGTATTCCATCTGGAGCTGGATTGCCTCCGCCGTGGTGCGATCGACCATGAGGGAGACCAGCGTCAGCGCGAAATCGATTCCCGCGGTGACGCCGCCGCCGGTGATGCGATTGCGGTCGACGCAGACGCGTGTCTTGGTCGGCATGGCGCCGAACTGGCCGAGCATCTCGATCGCGCTCCAATGGGTGGCGGCGCGGTAGCCCTTCAACAGGCCGGCGGCGCCGAGCGCAAGCGATCCCGTGCAGACCGAGGTCACGTATTTTGCGCCTTCGGCCTGCTTGCGCAGGAAATCCAGCACCTCTTCATCGTTGAGCAAGTCGTTGGTGCCGCCGCCGCCGGGAACGCAGATCACGTCGAGCTGCGGGCAGTCGGCGAACGTCGTGGTCGGTGTCAGCGTCAGCACGGAATCGCTCGGCACCGGCTCGATCCGCTTCCAGATCAGGTGCAGCTTGGCGCCGGGCACCATGGAGAACACCTGCAAGGGACCGGTGAAGTCGAGCTGGGTGACGCGCGCAAATACCAGAAGACCGATCTGGAGCGGTGACGACATCGGCAGGTCCTCCAAAGATGAGCTTGACGTGCGAAGACTGGCATGGTGCGGTTGTGTCTGAAATGGCGTAATTCCCTCTATTTCGGACATACCCTATGATCGGCATCCTGATCTTCCCGGATTTCCAGCTGCTCGATGCGGCCGGCCCGATCTCGGTGTTCGAGGTCGCGGCGCGCTGCACCGGCAAGACGCTTGCGCTGCGCGTGCTGGCCGCGAGCGCGGGACTGGTGCGCAGCTCGTCGGGCGTCGAGATGATGGCGCGTGATTTCAAGTCGGCGAATGCGATCACGACGCTGGTGATCGCGGGCGGCGCGGGCGTTGCGGATGCCGCGCGCTGCGAGGTCACGCGCGCCTTCGTGCAGCGGCTGGCGCGGCGCGGCGTGCGCATGGCGAGCGTCTGCTCGGGCGCCTATGTGCTGGCCGAGGCGGGGCTGCTCGACGGCCGCCGCGCCACCACGCATTGGGGGCGGACGCGCGATTTCGTCGCGCGCTATCCGAAGGTGAAGTTCGAGCCGGACCAGATCTTCACCCGCGACGGCAATGTCTGGACGTCGGCAGGAATTACGGCGGGCATCGATCTGGCGCTCGCGATGGTCACCGAGGACCATGGCGAGGAGATCGCGCAGGCAGCCGCGCGGCAGCTCGTGCTCTACCATCGCCGCAGCGGCGGGCAGTCGCAGTTCTCCTCCCTGCTGGAGCTGAAGACGCCGAACGGCCGATTTGGCGCGCTGTTGTCCTGGGCGCGCGAAAATCTCGAGGCGCCGCTGACGGTGGAGGACCTCGCAGATCGTGCCGGCATGAGCGCACGGCATTTCGCCCGCGCGTTCGCCGCCGAGACCGGCGCGACGCCGTCGAAGGCGATCGAGCGGCTGCGGCTCGAAGTCGCGCGCGAGCGCGTGCAGTCCTCGCGCGAGGCGATCGAGCTGGTCGCTGAGGCGACCGGCTTCGGCGATCCCGAGCGCATGCGGCGCGCCTTCATCCGCGCCTTCGGCCAGCCGCCGCAGGCGCTGCGGCGCGCGGCGAGGGCGGGTTAGGGGGTGCTTGTCGCAGCAGAGCTGGAGGTGTTCGCGCGTACCGTCAGGCGCCGCGCGATCGGCATCAGCATGTAAGGCGCAAGGTGAATCGGAAACTGCGTCATCGCGAAATAGAGCCAGGTGGTGGGCGGTAATGCGCCGGCCGTAGCCGCCAGCATCAGGCCGAGATTGCGCTGTGACACCATCAGCCCAAGCGCCAGCGCGCGCTCATAGCCGATGCGGCGGAATAGCAGCGTGGTGATCGCGAGCAGGGTGAAATAGATCGCGAACGAGAGAGCTGCGAGGCCGAGGGTGAACAGCGGCTGTGTGATGAGGTCGCTGACGACATCGCCCATGATCGCAGCAGCGAAGATGAAGAGGATGATGATGTTGAGGCCGTCGATCGGCGTCTTGTGACGCTGGATTGCCGCCGCGCCGAAGAGCCATCTGATGGCGGTCGCCGCCAGCAGCGATGCTGCGAGGATGCCGAGCAGTTTCAGGCCGAGCGTCAACGGCGTGACGCTGAGCATGTCGCCGAGGAAGAGGCCGGCGAATAGCGAGGCCGTGAAGGGCACCAGCGCGGTCGAGGTCACCAGCGTGATCAGCACGAGCGTGGCATCGAGACCCATCAGTGCGGCCAGGGCCGGGGAGGCCATCATCGGCGAGGCCATGCTCTGGAGCATCAGTGCGAGCGAAAGCCCGGGGGCGCGAGCCGTGAGCCCGGTTGCGTGGGCGATCAATCCGACGATCAGCGGCACGCCGATCGTGGTCCAGGCCGTGGCGGTTGCAACCAGCGCCGGCCGGCGCAAATGGCCGTAGAGGGCGGCCAGATCGACCCGCATGAAGGAGATGCAGAGCAGGCACAGGATCGCCTCGGTCAGATAGGGACGCAGCAGCGCGCCGAGCGGTGGCACCGCAGCCGCGATGAAGACGACAGCGGCGACTCCGCGCGTGCCCTGGCTGCCGAGCCATGTCAGGCCGCGCATGGGGAGGGCATGTAGGAGAGCAGGGTGCATTTTGGCGTCCGGGAGAGCAACTCGAGAGCTTGGCTGGCTACTTGCCTTCAAATGGATTTACGACGCGAACTCCCGTAGGCTCAAAGTCCGAGACATTGCGCGTCACGACAGTAAGTCCATGCTCGAGCGCGGTGGCGGCAATCATGAGATCTGCGCTGTCATTGCCGAGCGCGGCGCTGAGAGCTCCCCAGCGACGCGCGGTCTGGAGGTCAAACGGCAAGACCTGTGTGCCGTAGAGAGCGAGAACGCGATCCAGCCAGGTGGCGAGCGCATCGGCAAAGCTCGGATCTGCAGCGCGCTGACGTTCGATTCCGCGTTCGATTTCGCCGATGCTGACGACGCTGAGGAAAAGATCTGCCGTTCGCTGCCGCTCCATCCAGGCGACCACCGACGGGTTGCGTCTGGTCCGACGCAGCTCGGACAGCGTGACGGTGTCGAGCAGAAACATCAGAGGCCGATGTCACGATCCGCGACACGCGCGCGCGGAAATTCCCCGTCGTCTTGCGGCATTTCAAGAAGCAGATCGGTCAGAGAGGGCGCCCGAGCGCGTTGCAGCTCCTGCAAGCGTTCAAACTCTGCGGCATTCAAGATCACCACAGCGGGTTTGCCATGCCGCGTCACCGTTTGCGGTGCGCGCTGCGCCGCATGGACCACCTCGCTGAAGCGGTTTTTTGCATCCTGCACCGACCAGACTCGCTTGGTCATACTCAGACTTTCTAGCTAGAAATTCTGGCTAGAATATGCGCCTCCTGGCGGCTCTGGTCAAGGACGAAGCCAATGCTCGCGGCGTTGCTATCCCAATCCCTTCAGCCACGCGCCGATCTCGTCGACGGCGATGTTGGCTTGTTGCAGCAGCTTGCCCATGGTGAAGAAGCCATGGAATTGGCCGGGATAGTGCTTGGTCGTGACGGATATGCCGGCCTGCTTCAGCCGCTCGGCATATTCGTCGCCTTCGTCGCGCAGCGGGTCGGCGCCGGCGGTCAGCACATAGGCCGGCGGCAGGCCGGCAAGGTCTTGCGCACGTGCCGGTGAAGCGCGCCAGTCATGGATGTCGGCGGCGCCATTGAGGTAGTGGTCGCGAAACCAGCGGATCACCGAATGCGTCAGCAGCACGCTGGTCTCGGGCTCGCTGTGGGAGCCGTGCGTCATGGCGAAATCGGTGGCGGGGTAGATCAGCACCTGGCCCGCGAGTGCGGGGCCGCCAGCTTCACGCGCGGCGAGCGCAACGACCGCGGTGAGGTTGCCGCCGGCGCTGTCGCCGCCGATCGACAGGCGCGAGGCGTCGATGCCGAGCTCGCGCGCGTTCGCGGCGACCCATCGGGTCGCGGCGATGGCGTCCTCGGTAGCCGCGGGAAACTTGTGCTCGGGCGCGAGGCGGTAGTCGACCGAGATCACGATCAGCGCGCCGGCGTGGGCCAACTGGCGGCAGACGACGTCGTGGGAATCGAGATCGCCGATCACCCAGCCGCCGCCGTGGAAGAACATCAGCGCCGGCGATAGGCCGTCGTGCCGGCGCGGCTCCTTCGGCACGTAGAGGCGGGCGGGGATCACCCCGTGCGGCGCCGGGATCGATAGCGGCGTGGCGCGCGCGAGCTCAGGCGGCTCGGGGTTGGTGGCAAAGCGCGCCTGAGCATAATAGGCGCGCGCTTCCGGCGCTGTCAGCGTCTCGTAGGCGGGGCGGCCGGCCTCCTGGAAAGCCTTGTAGACGGCGGCGGCATCGGGATCGAGCACAACGGGCATGGAGGGGGGCACCTCGGGGGTTCCGGTTATCGTTGAATGTCATTTTCGGGCGATGCCCGCCTCGCGCCCCTGGGAGGGCTTTCCGACTATCCCACCGGTCGGCCGCCCTGGCCAGCGGACGGCGGGCAGGGCAGGGATGCCGCCCTTCCCCCGCCGTATTCCCCGTGTTAACCGGAGGGCCTGCGAGCGGCGGTATCCCCTGTAGAATGTCCAACAAGCCCGATTCGCTGTTGAAGCCGCGCGAGATGTTTCGAACCATTACCCTGACAGGTCTTGCGGCGCTTTTGGCCGCCACCGCGCTGACGGCTGCGACGCCGTCTCAGGCGCAGATCGGCACGATCTTTTCCGATCCGCCGCCGCTGCGCCCGCCCGGCAACATTCCACGCGGCCAGCCCCAGCCGCAGCAGATCCCCGACGACGACGAAGAGGTGCCGGAGCTGCCGCCGCAGGGCCGCGTGCTGCCGTCGCGCCCGATGCCGCCGCCGCCGGGCCGGCAGGGCAACGTGATGCCAGGGCCGGTCGAGACCCAGCCGCTGGCGCCGCCGCCGGGCTCCACCGTCGCTCCGC